>NZ_JARESU010000004.1:0-222813 GCF_046027075.1 Paraburkholderia sp. RL18-085-BIA-A
GGTTTTTTTCGCGCCGTATTGACGCTGTTGCTCGGCGCCGTTTTCGGTTTGGGCTTCGCGGCGGGGGCCGGGGCCGACGCCGGCGGGAAAGTCCTGCGTGTTCTCGCCTGGCCCGGTTACGCGGATGCCGACGTGGTGAAGGCGTTCGAGCAGCGCTATCAGGTGAAGGTCGAAGTCACGCTGGTCGATTCCGACGAGGCGCTGTGGGCGCTGATGCATGGCAAAGACGCGCCGTCTTTCGACGTGCTCGCCGCCAACACCGCCGAAATCCGCCGCTATATGCAGGCGAATCTGCTGGCGCCGCTCGATCTGTCCCGCCTGCCGAACACGAAAAAGCAGTTGCCGCGTTTTCAGGCGCTCGACTCCATCGAAGGGCTGACCTCGGCGGGCAAGGTGTACGCGATCCCGTTCACGTATTCGTCAATGGGGCTCATCTACGATCGCAAGCAGATTCCGGTCGCGCCGCGCTCGATGCGCGAGTTGTGGAACCCGCGGTACCGCGGCAAGGTGCTCGACTTCAATAGCGCGCAGCACAATTTCTCGTTTACTGCGCTGGCGCTCGGCTATCCCCATCCGTTTCAACTAAACGCTGCGCAAATGCGCACGATCGCCCACAAGCTCATCGATCTGCGCCGCAACCTGCTGACCTATTACACGTTGCCGGAAGAGGCGACCGCGTTCTTCATCCAGCACAAGGTCGCGTTGATGTTCGGCAACTACGGCACCCAGCAGGTCGAACTGCTGCGCCGCGCGGGCGCGGACGTGGGCTACGTGATTCCCGACGAAGGCGCGCTCGCGTGGCTCGACTGCTGGTCGATCACGCGTTCCGCGAGCGACCGGCCGCTCGCGCTCGCGTGGATCAACTACATGCTCGAACCGGGCGTGAGCGCGCTGCTCACGCAACGCCAGGGGCTCGCCAACACGCTGAGCGCGCCCGTGGATAACAGCGGCAGCGCGCACATCGTGTGGATCGGGCCGGTGGAAGACATTCAACGGCGCGAGGAGTTGTGGGCTCGCATCGTGTCCGGCGACCGGTCGGAGCAGTTCTGATGATACGGCCGGCATTGACCTTCAAGCTATCGGTGCTGCTCGCCTGCATCGGCGTGCTCGCGTCCGGCGCGACCGGCTATTACGCGTACCGCGCGAATCGCACGATGCTGGTCAACGAAGCCGAACACAGCCTGCTGACCTCGACGGAATTGCTGGGGCAGCGCTTTGCCGCGTCGATCGACGATGTGGCCGCCGACGCGCTGGTGCTCGCGACCATGCCGTCGTCGGCAAGCGTCGCGCAAACCAACGACGGCGTCAGCGCGAGCCCGGGGCGCGAGCGGCTGGCCCAGGTGTATTCGAGCTTCATGTTGCATCACCGGGAGTACCTGCAAATCCGCCTGATCACGCGGCAGCACTATGGGCTCGAAGTGATCCGCTTCGATCGCGACGCCGATGGGCTCGTGCGCGTCGAAGGGCGCAAGCTGCAGGAAAAAGGCCAGTTCGCGTATGTGTTCGATACGCTCGCGTTCGCGCCCGGGCGCATCTACACGTCGCCGATTTCGGTCAATCACGAGTACGGCACCCATGCCGCCGAAGGCAAGCCGACGCTGCGGATCGGCACGCCGGTGGCGGACTTCAACGGGAGCGTGGTGGGCGTGGTGGTGATCGACATCGATCTGGCCGGCATGCTCAAGCGCTTGCAGAGCGATCTGCCAAGCGACTACCAGGTCTATCTCGCCAACGAATGGGGTGACTTCCTGGTTCATCCGGACGCGTCGAAGACCTTCGGCTTCGACCGGGGCCGGCGCGTTTTGATGCAGGACAGCTTCTCCGTGACGAAGCCGTTGTTCGAGCAGACTCAAAGCGAAGTGCTGCTGAACGGTTTGGCGCACCCGCGGCAGGCGTCCGGCCAGGTGCTTGCATTCGTGCGCAGGCCGTTCGGCGGCTCCGAGGGCAGCCGCTTCATCGTGCTGGGTCTCGCCAAGCCGCTCGGCGATGTGCTGTCGGGCGCGAATCTGCTGGGCAACCGGATCATCCGCATGGTGCTGATCTTCAGCGGCCTTTCGGTGCTGCTGGCGATTCTGTTCGCGCGCGCGTTGACCAAGCCGCTGCATCAGCTCGCGTACGCGGCGACGCATCTGTTCGCCGAGCACGCGATGCACACGCTGCCGCTTAAACGTACCGACGAGATCGGCGTGCTGGCGCGCTGCTTCGATCGTCTGCGCCGCGAAATCAAGGCACAAATGGACGCGCTGCATGCGAAACAGCGCGAACTCGTGCACCTCGCCACGCACGACGTACTGACCGGATTGCCGAACCGCATGCTGTTCATGCAGAAGCTCGAAAGCGCGATCGAGCAAGCGTCGCGGCGCGATCAAGGGCTTGCTGTGCTGTTCGTCGATCTCGACCGCTTCAAGCAGATCAACGACCAGTTTGGCCACTCGGTCGGCGACAAGGTGCTGGCCGCGGTGGCGCTGCGGCTCGAGCAGGTGCTGTGCGCGGGGGATGTGATCGCGCGGCTGGGCGGCGACGAGTTCATCGTGCTGATCGAGGGGCCGCGTGTCGCCCAGGCCGCGCCCGGCATCGCGTCGCGCATCATGGATTCGTTGAACGAAACGTTGCTGATGGATGGGCATAGCATGACGGTGGGCGCGAGTATCGGCATCAGCCAGTTCCCGGACGATAGCGGCACGGCCGAGGAGTTGCTGCTCAACGCGGATGCGGCGATGTACGCGGCGAAATCCGGCGGACGGTGTGGGTATCTGCGCTATCAGGATGTGCTCGACGCGCGCCGGCACGAACAGGCGGGGTTTGCGCGAGCGAGAGCGGGCGAAGGCGCGGCTGAAGGGCGTGAGGCCGAGCCGACTGCTTGAGGCGCTTGACGCGTCCGGTGTGCCCGACGAGCGGCAGTGCCTGCCGGTTCACACCGTGCCCATCTCCAACACGCAACGATTCACTTCAACGCGGCAATCGCCCCGCGTGCGCCGTGCTCCCGCAGCAATTGCAGCGCGCGATGAAGCTCCGCCCTGAACTCCACATGACCGGCAAGATCCACCGGAAACACTTCCCGCACTGCCAGTAATGCGTCCGTCAACGCCTGGGGTTCCCCGTGCGCGGACGCCGCGAGCGCTGTCAATCGGTCAGCGAGCGGATCGCTGAACTGAAACTCGCGGCGAAGTCGAACGACACGGCCGCGTTCCTCGCGCTCGACGAGGCGTTCCATTACGCGATCGTCCAGGCGATCGACTGCACGGGCGCGTGGGAAACGATTCAGGATATCAAGGCGCAAATGGACCGGGTGCGTTATCTGAGCCTGCCGGATGTGTCGCCGCTCGATCTGCTGATCAAGCAGCACGCGAAGATTCTGGCCGGCTTGCGCGCGCACGACCCGAGCGCCGCTGAAGACGCGATGCGCAGCCATCTGCGCGAGATTCTGATGCCGCTCGGTCCGATCGCCGCGCGTAACCCCGCGTGGTTCGAAGCGGACGAGCCGGAGCGCGTGCCGTTGTCGACGTGAGGCACGACACGGCGCGGCTGCGGCTGCGATAGCGCCGCCAGCTTTAAACACACCCCATCAAACGATCCGTACTCCGTTGCGATACGTCGCGCGCGGCACCGGCAGCGTGTCGAGCATCGTCACGCGCACGAAGTCCGCGCGCAGGCCTGTTTCGATCGCACCCCGGTCGTGCAGGCCGGCGGTGCGAGCGGGTTCGGCGGAGACCGTCGCCATCGCGCGCGGCAGCGTCCAGCCGGCCTTGTCGACCAGTTCGAACACGGCGGTCATCAGGCTCGACGGCACGTAATCCGATGACAGGATATCGAGCAGGTCGGCTCGCGCAAGTTCGAGCGCCGACACGTTGCCCGAATGCGAGCCGCCGCGCACGATATTCGGCGCGCCCATGATGGTCGAGATGCCATGCGCGCGCGCGGCTTCGGCGGCGATGCGGGTGGTCGGGAATTCGGCGAGCACGATGCCTTCGGCCTTCGCCTGTTCGACGTGTTCGATCAGCGTGTCGTCGTGGCTCGCGACCGGAATGCCGAGTTGCTTGCAGCGGGTGACGATTTCGCGGCGGTGCGTATCGGCATAACGTTCCTGTTCGACCGACAGTTCCGCGAGCGCCGTCGCGACATGCTCGTCGCTCAGTTTGCCGTTGCGTTCCTGGAAGCGGCGCCATTGCTCGCGGTCATGCCATTGCCGCTGACCGGGCGTGTGATCCATCACCGACGCGAGCCGCAACAGCGGATGCGTGCACAGCGAGTCGAATATTTCTACCACGTCGGCGGTGGCGATCTCGCAGCGCAGATGCAGAAAGTGTTCGGCACGCAACAGTTTGCGCGTGGAAAAACGCAGCAGGGATTCGGCGCATTGCGTTTGCAGATCGCGGCCGCGCAGTCCGACGCTCGAGCGCGAGCCGATCGCGAGCGCGTCGAACACCGTGGTGATGCCCGCGGCCGCCACCTGGGCGTCGTGGATCACGAACGCGGCATCGGTATTCCATTGCACGCCCGGACGCGGTGCGAGATGCTTCTCCAGGTTGTCCGTGTGCAGCTCGATCAGGCCGGGCAGCAGATAGTCGCCGTCCCAGTCTTCGGCTTCGGGCGCGGCGGTCGTGCCGCGCCCGATGTCGCGAATCACACCGTCTTCGGCGCGTAGCACGCCGGTAAATTCTTCTTCTCGCGTCACGATGCGAGCGTTCCTGATCAACATCGACTTGCTCCGTTTAAGGCGGGCCTTGGGTGTTGTTGCCGCTGCCGTGTTTCCATGTATCTGCGTTAGTCCGGCACTGCGCGTCGCTGGTTCATTCTAGTGCCGTTTCGCGTCGAGCAATCAATCAGTTTCGCCGTGGCGGCCGCAGTTCCAGACGGCGCGTCGCAACCCTGTTGCGCGGCTCTTCGTCGTGAAGGATACCGACGATCGCCGCACCGCGTTCGCGTGCCTGGACGATCAGATCGGTGACCACGTCGCGGTTCTCCGCGTCGAGTGAAGCCGTGGGTTCGTCGAACAGCAAGAGCGGATGGCCGGCGATCAAGCCGCGCGCGATGTTCACGCGCTGCTGCTCGCCGCTCGCGAAGGTGCCGGGCGCCAGCGTCCGCAGCCGCGCCGGCACGTTCAATCTGGCCAGCAGCGCGGCGGCGCGCGTGCGGGCCTCGTCTTCGGCGACGCCGCGCGACAGCAGTGGTTCGGCGACGAGCGTGCGTGTCGGTACGCGCGGAATCACGCGCAGAAACTGGCTCACGTAGCCGGCCACGTTGCAGACGCAGCACATCATGCGGTTGCGCGCCGGCGATCGATCCTGGCCGCTCCATCGAGTGGTCATTCGGCCATCCGTTCATCTAAACGTCTAGACGTTTAAAGGTATACTTGCCAAGCGTTGTTGCGCGATAGACCCGTTTCACATTTCCATCACGGCTTGCGCACTACAATGCATTTCATCGCGACAATTTGAACCCAAAGGAATGACAGCACCATGACATCGAACGACAGCGCGACGCCGGGCACGATGCTCGAACGCGGCGCGGGCGTTGCCGTCTGGCGGCAGATCGAGCAGATTCTCGCGGCCGAGATCGCGGCGAGCGGTTTCGGCGAAGAAGGACGCCTGCCGAGCGAGGGCGAACTCGCCAAGCGCTTCGACGTGAACCGGCACACCGTGCGCCGCGCGATGCTGGGCCTGGCCGCACTGGGCCTCGTCAGCGTGGAACAGGGGCGCGGCACCTTCGTGCAACCCGGCGCGATCGACTATACGATCGGCCGCCGCACGCGCTTTACCGAGAACCTGCGTCAGCAGCACCACGCGGCGGGGGGCACGATGCTGTCGGCCGCGCGTGTGAAGGCCGAGCCGAGCGTCGCGAAGGCGCTCGGTCTGCGGGCCGGCGCCGCGGTCTACCGCATCGAATCGCTGCACGAGTCCGACGGTGTGCCGCTCACGTTCGCGCGCAACTGGTATCCGGCCGGGCGTTTCTCGAACTTGCCGGAAGTGCTGGAGCGCACCGGCAGCATGACGAAGTCGCTGGCCGAGTTCGGCGTGACCGACTATCTGCGCAAATGGAGCCGTATCGGCAGCGTGCTGCCCGAGCCGGAAGTGGCGCGGCGTTTGAACATCAATCGTCAGCAACCGGTGCTGTGGGTCGAGAACGTCGACGTCGATCTGCAAGGCACGCCGATCAAATACGGCTTCACGCATTTCGCCGCGGATCGCGTGCAACTGCTGGTGGAGCACGACCTGTGAGCGGCGCCGTGTGGAGTGACGACGCGCGTTTCGCCGTGTACTACGCACCGTCGCGTGAGTCGGCATGGTGGCGCGCCGGTTCGGCGTGGCTCGGCCGCGACGCGCAAAGCGGCGAGGCATGTGTGCCGCCGCAACCGCAAGGCTTGACGCGTCCTCTGATGGAGTTGACCGAAGCGCCGCGCCGCTATGGTTGGCATGGCACGCTGGTCCCGCCGTTTCGCCTCGCCGATGGTGTGACTCAAGACGATGTGCTGGCTGCGACGCGAGCTTGGGCGCTCACGCAAAACGCGTTCGCATTGCCGGTGGAAGCCGCGACGCTCGGCGATTTCGTCGCGCTGCGGCCCGCGGATCAGCGAGGCGAAGCAGGCGTGCGCGCGCTCGCGGCGAGCGCGCTGCAAACACTCGACGCATTGCGTGCGCGGCCGTCCGCCGCCGATCTCGCGCGCCGTCTCGCCGCGCCGCTGAGCGAACCGCAGCGCGCGTTGCTGGTCGAATGGGGCTATCCGTATGTGTTCGACGAATTCCGTTTTCACATGACGCTGTCCAGTTCGCTCACCGACGCCGGCGAGCGCGCGGCGCTGGTTGCGTGGTGGCGGCAGCAAACGCCCACGCTCGGCCCGCTCGCGGTCGATCACGCCGCGCTCTTCGTCGAGCCGTCGCCCGGTGAGCCGTTCGTGCTGTGGCAGCGTGTGCCGTTTCAGACCCACGAGGTGAAATAACAATGGCAGGCCGTTTGATCTATGTAATGGGACCGTCCGGCGCGGGCAAGGACTCGCTGCTGGAGTTCGCGCGCAAGCGTCTGCTGGGCGAGCCGATTCTGTTTGCGCACCGCTACATCACGCGGCCGAGCGGCCACGGCGAAGCGCATGTCGCATTGAGCGTCGAGGAGTTCGCGGTGCGTTCGGTGCTGGGGCTGTTCGCGCTGGAGTGGTCGAGCCATTCGCTGCGCTATGGCATTGGCGTCGAACTCGACGCGTGGCTGGCGAGCGGCTGCACGGTGGTCGTCAACGGTTCGCGGCAGTATGTGCGGCATACACTGGCGCGTTATCCGCAGACCGAAGTGGTGCACGTGGACGCCGCGCCGCATATTCTCGCAGCGCGTCTTGGCATGCGGGCGCGTGAATCGGCGGAGCAGGTCGCGGCGCGGCTCGCGCGGCGTGCGCCGTTTTCATTGCCCGATAGTGTTCGTTGCACGACCATCGACAATTCCGGCCGCCTCGAAGACGCGGGACAGGCACTGGTCGCGTTTCTCCTGGACCGCGCCGTCGTTCAGTAAGCCGAACTATTCGGCCGCGGCCATCCGCTCGCGCGTCGCCTGCTGCAAACACGACACGAACTGCTGCACGGCCGGCGTCGGCAGCAGATCACGCCGCGAGATGATGCTGAGATCGTAGTTCGGCAGCGCGTCTTCGATCTGCGCGACACGGATGCCGAGCGGCGCGACCATCTGCGCGAGCGGCCTCGTAAAGCAGCCGATCACGTCCGTCTGCGAGACCAGCCCCAAGGTCACCGCGAACGACGACGGCGCGCGCACCAGGCGCTTCGGCACCGGCAGGCCGTGCGCGTTGAACATCGCCATCATCACACTGTGCGGAAAGTGATCGGCGCCGACGGTCGCGATCCACTCCGCGTCGAGCAGCTCGTGCAGCCGCGTGACGTTCGCGAGCGGATGCCCGGCGCGCATCGCGACGACGAACTGCGTCGAGTAGAGCGGCACTTGCACCAGATCGCTGTCGAGCGCCTGCACGTGGTGAAGCGCCGCGATGTCGAGTGCGCCGTTGCGCAAACGCGCGAGCGCGTCGGGAATCGTCACTTCTTCCAGGTGCAGATTCACCAGCGGCATTTTCCGGCGAAAGTTCGACACCGCGTGCGGCAGCGCGGTGAGCGCGATCGACGGCATCGTGCCCACGCTCACCTTGCCGGCCAGTTCCCCCTTCACCTGCTCGACGGCTTCGACCGTGCGCCGCATGTCGCCCAGCAACTGTTCGGCACGCGGCAGCAGCGCGAGTCCGCACGCCGTCAACTCGATGCCGCGCACGCTGCGCACCATCAGCTCCGCGTTCAGCGCGCTTTCCAGTTCGCGAATCGTATGCGTGACGGCCGGTTGCGTCACGCCGAGTTCGCGCGCGGCGGCCCGCAAGCTGCGGTGATGCGCGGCTGCGACGAAGGCCTGCAACTGCTGCAGCTTCATCAGGGTAATCCTCTATATAAAGCGTGTTAATCGGGGTGAAAAAAATAGCATCTTATTCGAACAAAATGGGGTGGCTATAGTGCTGGGCTGTTCGCCGCGTGCCGCGCGGCCTGAATCCCTGGAGCAACCGAGATGAGCGAAGCCGAGCGTTTTACTGCGCGTTTTACTGAAGTGTCCGACCTGGAGCCCGCCGCGCCGGGCCTGCGCGAGATTCGCCAGCACATTCATCACCATCCGGAACTGGCGTACGAGGAACTGCAAACCGGCGCGCTGGTCGCGCAGAAGCTCGAGCAATGGGGCTGGCAGGTCACGCGCGAGGTCGGCCGAACGGGTGTGGTGGGCACGCTGAAGGTGGGCGACGGCCCGCGCAGCATCGGCATTCGCGCGGACATGGACGCGCTGCCGATTCTCGAGCAGACCGGTCTGCCGTATGCGAGCGGCACGCACGGCAAAATGCACGCCTGCGGCCACGACGGCCACACAACCATGCTGCTCGGCGCCGCGCAGCATCTCGCGGCCACACGCAATTTCTCGGGCACCGTACATCTGTACTTTCAGCCGGCCGAGGAAAGCGGCATCGACAGCGGCGCGCTGAAAATGATCAACGATGGGCTGTTCGAGCGCTTTCCGTGCGATGCCGTGTTCGGCGTGCACAACCATCCCGGCGCGGAGCCCGGCGTGCTGCTGTTCCGCAAGGGGCCGTTCATGTCGGCGGGCGACAAGGCGATCATCACGATCGAGGGCGTCGGCGGCCATGCGGCGCGTCCGCATCTGACGGTCGATCCGGTCGTGGTGGCGGCGAGCATCGTGATGGCGCTGCAGACAATCGTCGCGCGCAACGTCGACCCGTCGCAGCCGGCGGTGGTGACGGTCGGCTCGATGCATGCGGGCACCGCGAACAACGTGATTTCGAGCAGCGCGAAACTCGAACTGAGCGTGCGTTCGTTCAGCCCCGAAGTGCGCGCGCTGCTGAAAAAGCGTATTACCGAGCTGGCCGAAACCCAGGCTGCGAGCTATGGCGGCAAGGCGGTGGTTGAATACATCGAAGGCTATCCGGTGGTAGTTAATTCGGATGCCGAAACGGATTTCGCGGTGCAGGTGGCGCGCGAACTGGTCGGTGACGACAAGGTGGTCGCGCAGACCGACATCCTGATGGGCAGCGAAGATTTCGCTTTCATGCTGCAGAAGCGGCCGGGCACGTTCCTGCGGATTGGCAACGGTGCGGGCGAGGACGCCTGCATGGTGCACAACCCGCACTACGATTTCAACGATCGCAATCTGCCGGTCGGCGCGGCGTTCTGGGCGCGGCTGGTGGAGCGGTATCTGGGGCAGTGACGATCGCGTATGCGTTGAGCGTATGTGTATTCGGCGGGACCGCGCAGCTCGTCGCGACGCGGCTGATCCGGCTGACCGGCAGCAAACGGGCGCCGGCCGGTTATGTGGAGGCGTGCGTGTTGGTGTCGCTGATCGCGGTCTCGATGCTCAGGGAGACCGCGAACAAGGCGATTGATCGAGCGGTGATGGTGCGCGTCAATGAGTGAAGCTTGGTTGTCGGGTCGCAAGGCGCCCCTGTGGACTCACTACCCGCGCCGCGCCACCATCTCCGACACCGTCTGCGCCGCTTGCTGCAACGGCTGCAGAAACGCCTTCACCATCTGCTTCGCCGAATTGCGCTGCGCGTTGCCGCTGATGTTCATCGCCGCGATCACGCGCCCCTGGCGATTGCGGATCGGCGCGGACAGCGAAATCAGCCCGCCTTCCAGTTCCTGATCGACGATCGCCCAGCCCTGGCGGCGCACCTGCGCGATCAGCTTCTTCAGCTCTTCCTTGTCGGTGACGGTGCGCGGCGTGTGCGCGTAGAGCGGCGTCGAACCTAGCGTCGCCTCGAGCGTCTCGTCGTCGAGCGCGGCCAGCAGCACGCGGCCCATCGACGTGCAGTACGCGGGCAGCCGGCTGCCGATCGACAGATTGATCGTCATGATCTTGTGGGTCGGCACGCGCAGCACGTAGACGATCTCGGTGCGGTCGAGCACGGCCGCCGAGCAGCTCTCGTGCACCTGCGCCGACAGTCCTTCCATCACCGGCTCGGCGAGATTCCAGAACGGCATCGACGTCAGGTACGCGAAGCCGAGGTCGAGAATCTTCGGCGTGAGGCGGAACAGGCGGCCCTCGGCTTCCACGTAGCCGAGCGTTTGCAGCGTCAGCAGAATGCGGCGGGCGCCGGCGCGCGTGAGGCCGGTCGCGGCGGCGACATCGGTGAGCGTCTGTTCGGGGCGCGTCGCGTCGAACGCGCGAATCACCGCGAGCCCCCGCGCGAAGGACTGCACATACGAGTCGCCCGGTTTGTCCGGGGCCGGTTCGGCGCTGACGGGAACGGCGGAAGACGGCGGCAGGGCTTTGCTCATGGGCCTTGAAAGATGCGTTCGGGAAAGTGCGCCGGCGGCCGCGCCGCTTCTCGCGACGCGCTGCTGCGCAAAGGCGTGACGATAGCTTAAGCCTTCTGTTTCGCCAACTTAACGCGAAAATGCCCGCACGTCCCAGGGTTTGCGCGGATGCCGACTACATCTTAAATTTGTATGATGACCCGATAACATGATCAATCGAGGCATCGATGTTCGACAAGATTCCTGCGCGGGCGTTGAGCGACACCGTCGCGCAGCAACTGCTCAAGCAGATCGACAAAGGCACCTTCGAGCGTGGCGCCAAGCTGCCGACCGAGGCTGTGCTCGCACAGCAGTTCGGTGTGAGCCGCACCGTGATCCGCGAGGCGATCTCGCGGCTGAAGAATGAGGGCGTGGTCGAGCCGCGCCAGGGCAGCGGTGTGTTCATCGCGGCGCACGGCGCGATCCGGCCGCTGCGCATTGATTACGCCGAAGCGGTCGAGCCCGGCTCGGTGGTGCAGATTCTCGCGCTGCGCCGCGCGATCGAAGCCGAGGTGGCGTCGGAAGCCGCGATGCGCCGCAGCGACGCCGACATGGCGTCGATCGACGCGGCGCTCGCGCGCATCGAGCAGGCGGTGGCCGAAGGCGAGGACGGCGTTGCTGAAGACGTCGCGTTCCATCGCGCGATCGCGGCGGCCACCGGCAATCCGTATTTCCTCAAAACGCTCACGTTCCTGAATCAGTACCTGGAAGCGGGCACGGTCGTCACGCGCCGCAACGAAGCGTTGCGCGAGGACTTCTCGCGCCAGGTGCGCGAAGAGCACGCGGCGATTGCCGCCGCGATTCGCGCGGGCGATCCGATGGCCGCGCGCAATGCGGCGCAAACCCATATGTACAACGCCGCGCGGCGGCTCGCGGAAGCGGGCATTTGCTGAAGCCGGGCGAGTGCGCGGGTTGTGTCCGGTCAACGTATCAAGTGAACGGGCGCAGCCACGCATAACGAATCTTGAGAGGTCAAGCATGTCGAGAAATGTCGGTGTCATCGGTCTGGGCGCAATGGGCCTGGGAGTCGCGCGCTCGTTGTTGCGCGCGGGCTTTCGGGTCCACGCGTGCGACCTGCGCAGCGAGGTGCTGCAGGCGTTCGTCGCCGAAGGCGGCGTAGGTTGCGCGACGCCCGCCGAACTCGGCGCGCAATGCGACGTGGTCGTCACGCTGGTCGTGAATGCCGCGCAAACCGAAGCCGTGCTGTGCGGCGAGCAGGGCGCGCTCGGCGCGATGAAGCAGGGCGGCGTGGTGATCGCGAGCGCGACCGTCGCGCCGGACTTCGCGATCGAACTCGGCAAACGGGTCGAGGCAGCCGGCTTGCAGATGCTCGACGCGCCGGTGTCGGGCGGCGCGGCGCGCGCCGCATCCGGCGAAATGACGATGATGACGTCGGGACCGGCTGCAGCCTACGCCGCATGCGAGGACGTGCTGGCCGCGATGGCCGGCAAGGTGTATCGCCTCGGCTCGGCGCATGGCGCGGGCTCGAAGGTGAAGATCATCAACCAGTTGCTGGCGGGCGTGCATATCGCTGTGGCGGCCGAGGCGATGGCGCTCGGCTTGCGCGAAGGCGTCGATCCCGACGCGCTGTACGACGTGATCACGCACAGCGCGGGCAATTCGTGGATGTTCGAAAACCGCGTGCCACATATTCTCACTGGCGATTACACGCCGCTGTCGGCGGTCGATATTTTCGTCAAGGACCTGGGGCTCGTGCTCGATACCGCGCGCCGCTCGAAATTCCCGCTGCCGTTGTCGGCGGCGGCGCATCAGATGTTCATGATGGCGTCCACGGCCGGCCACGGCGGCGAGGACGATTCGGCGGTGATCAAGATTTTCCCCGGCATCGACGTGCCGGCGGCGAAGTAAGCGAGGAGCACGCCATGACGGCTAACACGAAACGCGCGTTGCTCGGCTGCATCGCCGACGACTTCACCGGCGCGACCGATCTCGCCAACATGCTGGTGCGCGGCGGCATGCGCACGGTGCAAACGATCGGTGTACCCGCTTCGAGCGAAACGGTCGAGGCCGACGCGCTGGTGGTCGCGCTGAAGTCGCGCACTATCCCCGCCGCCGACGCCATCGCGCAATCGCTCGCCGCGCTCGACTGGCTGCGCGCGCAAGGCTGCCGGCAATTCTTCTTCAAGTACTGCTCGACGTTCGATTCGACCGATGCGGGCAACATCGGCCAGGTGACCGATGCGTTGCTCGATGCGCTGACCGCCGATGGTCACGCGAGCGCTTTTACGATCGCCTGCCCGGCCTTTCCGGAGAACGGCCGCACGATCTTTCGCGGCCATCTGTTCGTCGGCGACGTGCTGCTCAACGAGTCGGGGATGGAGAACCATCCGCTCACGCCGATGCGCGATGCGAACCTCGTGCGCGTGCTGCAACGTCAGACCCAATCGAAAGTCGGCCTCGTGCGTTACGACGCGGTGGCCAAGGGCGTGTCGAGCGTGCGCGCGGCGTTCGACGCGTTGCGCGGCGACGGCGTGCGCATGGCGATTGCCGACGCGGTGTCCGACGCCGATCTCCACGCGCTCGGCGAAGCCTGCGCGGACCTCACGCTGATCACGGGCGGCTCCGGCGTCGCGTTGGGCTTGCCGGCCAACTTCCGCCGCGCGGGCCTGCTCGCGGAGCAGGCCGACGCCGCACAGTTGCCGCGCGTCGAAGGCTTGTCGGCGGTGCTGGCCGGTAGCGCTTCGAAAGCGACCAATGCGCAGGTGGCGGCATGGCGCGCAAACCGGCCGGCGTTTCGCATCGATCCGCTAGCGGCGGCGCGCGGCGAAGCGGTCGTGGAGCACGCACTGGCTTTCGCGCAGACGCATCTCGAACGCGCCGAGCCCGTGCTGATCTACGCGACCGCCACACCCGACGAAGTCAAGGTGGTGCAGCGCGAACTCGGCGTCAACGAAGCGGGGCATCTGGTCGAAGCCACGTTGGCGTCGATCGCGCGCGGCTTGCGCGAACGCGGCGTGCGCAAGTTCGTGGTGGCGGGCGGCGAGACCTCGGGCGCGGTGGTGCAGGCACTCGACGTGCGCACGCTGCGCATCGGCGCGCAGATCGATCCGGGCGTGCCGGCCACGGCGACGACCGGCGCCGAGCCGCTTGCGCTCGCTCTGAAGTCGGGCAACTTCGGCACGACCGATTTCTTCGACAAGGCTTTGCGTCATCTTGACGGAGCCGCGCAATGAGCGCCGCGCCCGCACTCCATACGACCAACGAGGCCCGCGTACGCGAGGAAATCTGCGTGAACGGCGCGAGTCTGCATCAGCGCGGCTACACGGTGGGCACCGCCGGCAACATCAGCGCGCGGCTGGACGACGGCTGGCTGATCACGCCGACCGACGCCTGTCTCGGCCGCCTCGATCCCGCCGATATCGCCAAGGTCGACTTCGACGGCAACGCGGTATCCGGGGGCAAGCCGTCGAAAACGCTCGCGCTGCATCGCGGCATCTATGCGCGCAACAGCGAAGCGCGCGGCATCGTCCATACGCATTCGACGCATCTGGTCGCGCTGACGCTCGCCGGTGTGTGGAGCGAGACGGACGTGCTGCCGCCGCTCACGCCGTACTACGTGATGAAAGTGGGTCACGTGCCGCTGATTCGCTACAGCCGTCCCGGCGATCCGCAAGTGGCCGCGCAGATCGCCGCGCTCGCCGACAGGGTGCGCGCGGTGCTGCTCGAACGTCTCGGCCCGGTGGTGTGGGAGCGTTCCGTCGCGCAGGCCTCTTACGCGCTCGAAGAACTCGAAGAGACCGCGCGCTTGTGGCTGATGACGAATCCGCGACCCGCGCCGCTCGACGACGCCGCCATCGAAGAACTGCGCGCGGTGTTCGGCGCGCGCTGGTAGAACCCGACACAACAAAGCCATGCCGCCCCGGCGCGCATCCGGCTATTCATGGAAGGAGACAATGCATGAGTTCGTATCAAGCCGCAGCCAGCCGTCCCGTTGCCGCTAACGCGGCACAGCCCGGCGCTGCCGAAGTTGAGCGCACCTACAAGAAAGTGTTCTGGCGCATCGTGCCGTTTCTGATGCTGTGCTACGTGGTCGCGTATCTGGACCGCGTGAATGTCGGCTTCGCGAAGCTGCAGATGTCGCAAGATCTCGCGTTCAGCGAAACCGTGTTCGGTCTGGGCGCCGGTGTGTTCTTCATCGGCTACTTCCTGTTCGAATTGCCGAGCAACATCCTGATGCACAAGCTCGGCGCGCGCATCTGGATCGCGCGGATCATGATCACGTGGGGACTGTTGTCCGCGCTGTTCGTGTTCGTGAAGACGCCGATGCAGTTCTATCTGCTGCGGTTCCTGCTGGGTCTCGCCGAAGCCGGTTTCTATCCGGGCGTGATCCTGTACCTGACCTACTGGTTTCCGTCGCATCGGCGCGCGAAGATCATCGCGGTTTTCATGTCGGCAATTCCTGTGTCGGGCATTTTCGGCAATCCGCTGTCCGGCTGGATCATGCAGGCGTTCCATAACAGCTCGGGTTTCGCGGGCTGGCAATGGATGTTCCTGATCGAAGCGATCCCCGCGATCGCGATCGGGATTGCGACGATCCTGTATCTGGACAACGGCATCGCCAGTGCGATGTGGCTGAGCGAACGCGAGAAGCGCCTGCTCACCGATGAAATCGCCGCCGCGCAGCCGCAGGAAAAAACCCACGAGCATTCGCTCGGCGCGGTGTTCCGCGATCCGCGCACGTGGTGGATGTCGCTGATCTATTTCGCGTTCGTCACGGGGCAATACGGGCTGACGTTCTGGATGCCGACGCTCGTCAAATCGACCGGCGTGAGCGGCGCGTTCAATATCGGTCTGCTGAGCGCGATTCCGTTTCTGTGCGCGATCGTCGTGATGAACGTGATGGGGCATAGCGCCGACAAGCGCCGCGAGCGTCGCTGGCATCTGATCGTGCCGGCGCTGTTCGGCGCAATTGGCTTCGCGGTGGCCGCCTCGTTCGCGGATAACACGGTGGTGTCGATCGCGTTTCTGTCGCTCGCCGCAGCCGGTGTGCTGACTTGCGCGCCACTCTTCTGGTCGCTGCCGACCGCGTTCATGTCGGGCGCGAGCGCCGCGGCCGGCATCGCGATCATCAATTCGATCGGCAATCTCGCGGGCTTCGCGAGCCCGTACATGATCGGCTATCTGAAGGACCTCACGCACAGCACGCAGACCGGTATGTATGTGCTGGCCGCCATGCTGGTGATCGGCGCGATCGCCACATGGCTCACGCCGGCGAAGCTGGTCAATCGCTAAATCGACATTGACGCGCGGCGCACGCATTCGTTGCTCGCGCCGCGCGCCGGATCACACCGTTTTCAAGGAGTTACCGCCATGCCGCGTTTCGCCGCCAACCTGACGATGATGTACAACGAACACGCTTTCCTCGACCGTTTCGCCGCTGCCGCGAAAGACGGCTTCGAAGCGGTCGAATATCTGTTTCCGTACGATTTCCGTGCCGGCGAGCTGAAGGCGCGGCTCGACGCGCACGGTCTGACGCAGGCGCTCTTCAACGCGCCGCCCGGCGACTGGGCCGGCGGTGAGCGCGGCATCGCTTCGCTGCCGGGCCGCGAGGACGAGTTCCGCCGCGGCTTCGAGACCGCGCTCGAATACGCGCGCGTGCTCGGCAATCGCAAGGTGCATGTGATGGCCGGGCTGATCGGCGCGGATCAGCCGCGCGCCAAACATCGCGACGTCTATCTGAAGAATCTCGCGCATGCGGCGCAGGCCGCGCAGGCCGAGAACATCATGGTAGTGATCGAGCCGATCAACACGCGTGACATGCCGGGCTTCTTCCTGAACCGCCAGGACGACGCGCAGGCGATCTGCGCGGAAGTCGGCGCGCCGAATCTCAAGGTGCAGTTCGACTGCTATCACTGCCAGATCGTCGAGGGCGATCTCGCGATGAAGCTCAAACGCGATATGGCCGGCATCGGCCACATCCAGATCGCGGGCGTGCCGGAGCGGCACGAGCCCGACATCGGCGAATTGAACTACCCGTATCTGCTGGAGCTGATCGATTCGCTCGGCTACGACGGCTACATCGGTTGCGAATACCGGCCGCGCGCGGCCACGTCGGCTGGCCTCGGTTGGCTCAAGCCGTATCTGGACGCAAAGCGCTAACAATTCACTACGAAGGACACCGAACATGAAAGTACTGATTACCGGCGGCGCAGGATTTCTCGGTCAGCGCCTCGCACGTGAACTGCTCGCGCGCGGCTCCGTGAAGGACTCGCAGGGCGCGCCGCAAGCGATTACCGAACTGGTGCTGCTCGACGTGGTGCGCGCCGGCGACTTCGGCGACAGCCGCGTGCGCACTGAAGTGGGCGACATCGCCGAGCGCAGCGTGCTGGAGCGCGCGATCGACGACAAGACCGCTGCGATCTTCCATCTGGCGGCGATCGTCAGCGGCCAGGCCGAAGCGGATTTCGATCTCGGCATGCGCATCAATCTGGATGCGTCGCGCCTGTTGCTGGAAGTGTGCCGGCAGCGCGGGCATCGGCCGCGCGTGGTGTTCACGAGTTCGGTCGCGGTCTACGGCGGCGAACTGCCCGAGGTGGTGCAGAACGACACCGCGTTGAATCCGCAGTCGTCGTATGGCGCGCAAAAGGCGATCGCGGAGTTGCTGCTCAACGACTACGCGCGGCGTGGTTTCGTCGACGGCCGGGTGTTGCGCCTGCCGACCATCAGCGTGCGGCCGGGGCGGCCGAACGCGGCGGCGTCGTCGTTCGCGAGCGGCATCATCCGCGAGCCGCTGAACGGCGAAACGGCCGTGTGTCCGGTGGCGGGCTCGACGCGCTTGTGGCTGCTGTCGCCGCGCAAGGCGATCGAGAGCCTGATCGCCGGACTCGAACTCGACGCAGCCGCGCTCGGCAACCAGCGCGTGCTGAACCTGCCGGGGATTTCGGTGAGCGTCGACGAGATGATCGCCGCGCTGCGCGAGGTTGCCGGCGACGAAGTCGCGAACCGGATCGTGCGCGAGCCGGATGCGCGCGTGGAGAAGATCGTCGGCAGTTGGCCGGGGCAGTGGGATACTTCGCGCGCCGAAAAGCTGGGTCTGAGCGGCGAGCGGGATTTCGTGGATGTGATCCGCAGCTATATCGTGGATGAGGGAATCGAGATTCGCTGACGCGCTTCAGGGTCAACGCTGGCGCCGGTGTCCCGGCGGCCAGCGGCCCGGCACGTTGGTACCCCGGCGCCGCGGCACTCACACTGTCCACCGCCCCCCCGGCCGCCCGCCCGCCACAGCGGGCTTGCGATTCGTCCGACGCTTTGCCACCCCCCCAATGGCCTGCACGTATTCCCTGGTGCGGGCCTCGCCGCGCTTGACATGGTTTTGCGCACGCGCCTATCATCGAGCCTGGTTGTTCGATATATGACCTTATGTTCGTGTAAAGAACAAATGACGATTTCGAGGTCGTCGTTCCCGATCCTGCGCTAAGCTGCCCTGATGTGACGGCTGCTGTGCCGGCGCTTACCTTTGGCTCGCCGGGCCGATGCTTTTGCGCATCCCGCCCGCGCCAGAGCGGCTGCCGGTCACGGCGCAGCGCACGCAGCACATCAACTGGAGACATCACATGACCGAAGCATTCCTGTGCGACGCGATTCGCACCCCCATTGGCCGCTATGCGGGTTCGCTGTCGTCGGTGCGCGCCGACGATCTGGGCGCGGTGCCGCTCAAGGCGCTGATGGAGCGCAACAAGAGCGTCGACTGGGACGCGATCGACGACGTGATCTACGGCTGCGCGAACCAGGCCGGTGAGGACAACCGCAACGTCGCGCGCATGTCGCTGCTGCTCGCCGGCCTGCCGCAAGGCGTGCCGGGCTCGACGGTGAACCGCCTGTGCGGCTCGGGCATGGACGCGGTCGGTATCGCCGCGCGCGCCATCAAGTCGGGCGAGGCCGCGCTGATGGTGGCGGGCGGCGTCGAAAGCATGAGCCGCGCGCCGTTCGTGATGAGCAAGGCGACCAGCGCGTTTTCGCGCCAGGCCGACATTTACGACACGACGATCGGCTGGCGCTTCGTCAACCCGCTGATGAAAAAGCTGTACGGCGTCGACTCGATGCCGGAGACCGGCGAAAACGTCGCGACCGACTACAACGTCAGCCGTGCCGATCAGGACGCCTTCGCGCTGCGCAGCCAGCAGAAGGCCGCTCGCGCGCAACGCGACGGCACGCTGGCGCAGGAAATCGTCGGCGTGACGATCGCGCAGAAGAAGGGTGATCCGATCACGGTGTCGCAAGACGAGCATCCGCGTGAAACCAGCCTCGAAACGCTAGCCAAGCTCAAGGGCGTGGTGCGTCCGGACGGCACGGTGACGGCGGGCAACGCGTCGGGCGTGAACGACGGCGCGGCGGCTCTCTTGCTCGCCAACGAAGCCACCGCGAAGCGCTTCGGCCTCACGCCGCGCGCTCGCGTGCTGGGCATCGCCACGGCCGGCGTCGCGCCGCGCGTGATGGGCATCGGCCCGGCGCCCGCCACGCAAAAGCTGCTGGCGCGCCTGAACATGACCATCGACCAGTTCGACGTGATCGAGCTGAACGAGGCGTTCGCTTCGCAAGGTCTCGCGGTGCTGCGCGCGCTCGGCGTCGCCGACGACGACTCTCGCGTGAATCCGAACGGCGGCGCGATCGCGCTGGGCCATCCGCTCGGCATGAGCGGTGCGCGTCTGGTGACGACCGCGATGTATCAACTGCATCGCACGCAAGGCCGTTTTGCGCTGTGCACGATGTGTATCGGCGTCGGCCAGGGCATCGCGATCGCCATCGAGCGCGTGTGATGGTGCAGCGTGAGGCGCCGTCGCCGGCGCCTCTGTTTTGCCTCGCCTCTTGAACAGCCCCATCGCTCGTGCGATGGGGCTGTTTCGCTTTGTGCCGCATGTGTGCCACATATGTGTCGCTGGGATGGACTCGCTGCATGCCGTCAGGCGCGTAGAATCGTTCGCGCGATACGTTTGAAGAAGGTTGTCCTGTCGAGGCCAGCACGGCTGGGTCGAACACTTTCTCAAGGAGAGCGCAAATGAAGGCAGCGACGATGCACGCCGTGGTGATGGTCGCGGCGTTTGCCGCAGCTCAGCCGGGGTGGGCGCAAGACCAGATGGCGAGTACCGCGCAAGGCGTGCTCAGCGCAGTGCAGCCGGTGCACATGAAGGCGGAGATCACCGGGATCGATGCGGGCGCCCGCGCGCTCACGCTGAAGGGGGCGGGCGGCAACACGGTGGTCGTACTGGTGGGGCAGCAGGTCGACGGGTTCGATCAGCTGAAAGTGGGCGACCGGGTCGACGTGCTCTACAAGAACGCGCTGCTGACGAAAGCCGAGAAGGTGAGCGGCGCGGACAAGGGGATTCGCAAGCGTGTCGACAAGCAGGTGTATACGCCGGCCGCGGGTGGCTTCGAGTCGACGCGCCAGACCGAAGTGCTTGCCACCGTGGAGAAGATCGATCACAAGAAGCGGCTCGTCACGTTGCGCGGCGCCTATCAGACGCAAACGCTCGAAGCCGGTCCTGAGGTCGATCTGACGGACGTCAAGGTGGGCGATACGATTCATGCGGTGTTCGTGTCGGCAGCGGCGGTGCAGATCACGCCAGTGGGGCAGTGAGCGAGTCGATCGGAATCCGAACTCCGAAATCGCAAGCACCCCTGATCGTAGGCGTGCCGGCTCGTTTCTGATACCTGCAATGAAGACTATCCCGCGCCGCGCCGGCAGCGCGCTGCTCAACGATACGCGCGCGGCCTGTTCACCGTCGGTGCTGATCCATACGCGCTCGCCCCGTTGCAGCCGGAACTCCGCGCCCGGCGCAAGCCAGTGATCGTCAGGTGAACTGACGCGTGTGAGCCAGACGCGCGCGCCCTGTACCGCGAGCGTGCTGTCGGCTTCGATACGCCAGGTCAGCGTCGCGCCTGGCATCACGGGGAAATGCAACACTACTTTCGGCAGACGCTCGTCCTGCTGATACTGAGCCTGACTCGAGTCGTCATCCATGCACTGCGGGCTTGCCTGATCCATCTTGCTCTCCGTCATCGAGCCGGCGGACGGACGCGCCCACAAAACAAAAGGCCCCTTCCGTTACCGGCGGGGCCTTGGGGTTTTGTTTCGCAGATTCAGACTGCTAACGCGCACATGCTCCCAATGGCCAGCCGATAGTGGCTCGCATCGGGTGATTTTTCGCAATGGCGATGGAGGTGTGCGTCAACATGGAATCGAGTGTGCCGTTTTGCCGCATGGCTTGTCAATAAAAATGTGGCATGCGTGCATGCATTAACGTGAGCGGCGATGCACTTCGCAATGCATGACGTTGTGCGTGACCGTAAGTGACGCTGCTTGACGAGCGAGCGTCCATGCAGGCAGATTGACTGCCACCCGTAGCGAATCAGGAAAGACGATGAGCAGACAACGCAATCACAGAGTCAAACGACGCTGGCAATTCGCTCTGTTCATCGCGATCACGTTCGGTGCGGGTTCGGCGTTCTCCGCCAGTTTCGATTGCACCCGCGCGCGCTTGCCGGACGAAAAGACGATCTGCGCATCCCGGCAACTGAGCGAAATGGATGTCGAGATGGCCGTGCGTTTTCAGATGCTAACGGGCCTCGTCGCGATGGGCACGCGCGGCGACATGCAGGACGAACAGCAGGCGTGGCTGAAGTCGAGGCAAGCCTGCGGCCGCGACGAGTCGTGCCTGCTCACCGCATACCGGCGACGCATCGCGACGCTGAAGACCGAATACGCGCGCCTTGCGAGCCGCGGACCGTTCTGAACAACTGGCGCCCGAGCTTGCATGCGCATGCGGCCAGAACGGAGCAGGTAGGGCGTCGAGGATCGAACATCGCCGCAGCCCGCAACAATCTATGTCGAGATATGTCACGGCCGCCGCAAATCGCCCGCAAACCCTTGTCCGGCGGCCTTCTACCGGGACGAAACAAGGTGACATATCTTCGTTGCTGATTTAGCCGGCCCGTCCTTCTATAGTCCGTTTGTCGCCACGCAGCAGTGACACGAGTGGCCCGAACCCAGCAAGGACATACCATGAAAAATCGTTCGTTCATCGCCCCGGCCAGCGCCGCCTGTGTTGCGTCATCGGCATCACTTTCATCGACGCGCGGCGCGCTGCGCAAGCTCGTTCTCAGCGCAACCGTCGCTGTGCTCGCATTCGGCAGCGCATCGGCGTTCGCGTGGTCGCAGCATGGCACGGCGTACACGTCGCACGGCACGTACAACGGCGCGCGTTACGGCTCATGCGGCGGCGGCAACTGCTCGCATGCGGGCGGCGTCGCCGGCCCGTATGGCGGCTTTGCGAGCAACACCGGAACGGTGACGCGCAATGCGCCGGGCCAGTTCTCGAATTCGGGCACCGCGACCGGCCGCTACGGCAACTCCGTGCAGCACTCGGGCGACACCAGCTGCGCCAGCGGCGCCTGTTCGCACACCGGCACGCTGACCGGGCCGGACGGCAAGACGGCCACCACCTCCGGCAATGTGACGAAGACCGCGCCGGGCCAGTATTCGTCGTCGGGGTCGATCACGGGCTCGAACGGCAACACGGTCGATCATTCAGCATCGACCAATTGCGCCGGCTCGACCTGCGCTCGCTCGGGCACGGTGACGGGCCCGGATGGCGGGAGCGTCAATCACGCCGGCACGGCGACGCGTGTCGCGCCGGGCGTCGTCACGACCTCGACCAGCGTGACCGGCACGCACAGCAACACGGTGACGACGAGCGGGACGGTGGTGACGAGTGGTGTCGTCGCGACCGGCGGTACGACGGTTGTCGTGGCGCCGAAGCCGGTGGTCGTGCCGCCGCCGGTCGTTTATGTTCCGCCGCCGCCGGTTGTGGTGACGCCGCCGGTCGCGTACGTGCCGCCGCCGGTCGTCTATGTTGCGCCGAAGCCGGTCATGGTCACGCCGCCGGTAGTCTATGCACCGCCGCCCGCGCCGCAGGCTGTGTACGTCGCACCGCGCGCGGTATATGTCGCGCCGGCGCCGCGTCCGGTTGTGTGGGTGCCGGGGCACTGGGTCGGGCGTGTCTGGGTGCCGGCGCACTGGGCGTGATGGGCGCGGCCATGCGATTGCGTCGAGCGATGTTCGAAACGCATTGCGCGGTGGCGCCACTGCGCGTTCTTTATAAAGTAGGTGTGCTAGCGGCGCTTATCGTTGCGTTGAGAGGGGCTGCGGCGATGAGCGGACTGTTCACTCATGTGCACGGGCTTCACGCGGATCGCGAGCCCGAGGCATCGCAAGACTGTTCGGCCCGTTATGCCGCGTTGCTCGATCTCGCTGAACTGGCGAGGCGTGACGGCAAATCATCCGGGATTGTCGTGCTCGGACTGAGCGATATGCACGGGGCAATGAACGAATGTCTGCCGATCAGCCGAAGCGGGCACGCATCGCGGTAAGTGCTGCGGGCATTTACCAGCACGAAGCGCCGCATGCCTACGCCAACTGATCTTCCTGACGCGTCAGATCGCACTCCAGAAATATCGCGCCGGCAATCGGATTGAACACATAAGGCGGAATCGGTTCGAACCCGAGCGACGCGTAAAGCCGCAACGCCGCGGTCATGGTCGGCAGCGTGTCGAGCCGGATGCGCCGATATCCCGACTCCCTCGCCACCGCGCAAATCAGCTTCGCCAGTTGCTTGCCGACCTGCAGACCGCGACCCGGCGGACGAACATAAAGGCGTTTCATCTCGCACGTCGTTTCATCGAGAGGCCGCAAGGCCACACAGCCGACGACGGCTTCATCGTCACAAGCGAGCAACACGCGGCCTCGAGGCGCGGCGAATTTGCCGGGCAAGTCGGCGAGTTCGGAATCGAAGTTCTGGAAGCTGAGATCGATGCCCACACTCTCGGCGTATTCACGGAAGATGGTCCGGACCGCTTCAAGCTGTTCCGGGAACCGGGCGGTTTCGATGCGGATCATGCATACGTCTCCGGCAACTGTTTCGATGCGGCAGCAGCGTCCGCTGCGCTGATTTCGAGCAGTTTAACGGAGCGCATGCGGCGCGACATCGCCGCTGCGCCGATCTCATTGCTGCGCTTCGAGCGCCATGGGAAAGCGGATTTCGAACGTGGTCCCCACACCCTCGCGGGACACGAAATCGATCTGCCCGTTCAACACGCGGCACAGCTCTCTGACGATCGCGAGACCGAGACCCGTGCCCGGAACATCCTCGCCCGCGGCGCGCTCGAATTCGACGAACACGCGGTCCGCGTCCGCAGGCGCGATGCCCACGCCGGTATCGGACACGCGTATCGTCCAGTGCCCGGCGCCGGCCATCGCGAAGTGAAGTTCGACTTGTCCCGACTTCGTGTACTTGGTCGCGTTGGACAACAGATTGACCGCGATCTGTTTCAGCTTGAGGCGATTGGACGTGACCGTCTTCAGTGCCGGATCGTACGACGCGCGCAACGTCAGCCCTTTGGCTTCGATCAGCGGACGCGAGGACGCGACGAGTTCGTCATAAAGCTCGCGCGGATCCACCTGTTCGAGCGCGAGCGGCGCGCCGTCGCCGAGCACGACCGCGTACTCGACCATCTGGTCGACGAGCTGTTTCATGTCGGCGGCTTGCCGGTTCGCCAGCGTCAACGCGGTCTCCGCTCTCGACGGCGCGCGTGCGATCAGTTGTAGCGCGATCGAAAACGCGTTGAGAAAATTGCGCAGGTCGTGCACCACGCTGCGCGTGATCTGCATTCGCGATTCGTAGAGATCGCCCACCAGCCGTTGCTTCAAGGTCAGTTCGTGGTTCGCGCGTTCGAGTCTGCCGGTGTATTCGTCGATCTTGCGGTCACGTTCACTCACCACTTCCTTGATCGACGTGTACGACACCATGCTGAACGCTTCGGCGATCAACCGCCGCGCGCGGCTCTCGTGGCGGCGTGTGAAGGTGCTGTCTTGCGCGGCGAATTCTTCGAGCGCATCGTCGAGAACCTGATGAAACAGATCGAGTTCGCGGACGAGTTCTTCGATGCGGTAGCCCTGACGCCAACGCACTTTGCCGTGCTTTTTCGCGTTGCGCTCGATCGACGTTTCGACGCGTTCGAGATCTTCGCTGTCGAGCGCCGCACAAAGACCGTCCAGTATTTCCGGCAGATGATCGACGAGTTGCTGGTAAGTGAGCTTGTCCGCTTCGACGAGATCGACGTCGCTGGCAATGGCATTCATCCATTGCCTGGTGAGCCGGGGTCGTTCCGTCCGGATGAAGTCGGAAAAATTGCGCAGCGGGCTCGCGTGTGTGTCGGTCATGATGGGGTGTAGGGATGAAGTTTCTACAACATGCGTGTGCTCGAACCCACCAGACAGGCAGGACACGAATACCTTGTGTCTGTGTCTCGGTGAAAACCTGCGTTTGGCCGGAATGAATTAGAGGCCTGGCTGGCGGGCGCTTCGCTCCTGCGCGTTGGAACGCGCGCCGCCGCAGTCGAAAGTCCGGTTCATTATCACCGCAATTACCGCGCAAGGAACACTTGTTGCAGCATCGCAGCTAGACGTCCACGAAGCATTGACGCGGCGGTCCCTTATGCATTCGATCCTGCTGGTGGATGATGAGCCGGACATCCTGACGGCATGGCGCCTGATTCTCGAAGGCGAAGGCTATGCGGTGGGTTGCGCGAGCAACGGCGCCGAGGCGATCGCGTGTACTGCATCTTACGTTCCCGACCTGATTATCACCGACTGGATGATGCCGGTCATGGGCGGCGCCGAGTTGTGCAGCCGTTTGAAAACGATGCCGCAACTCGCCGGGGTGCCCATTCTCATCCATTCCGCCATGCCGCCGCCTGACGGCGAGGCGAAGAACTGGACTGTCTGCCTGCGCAAGCCGGCAGGCACGGCGCTGTTCCTGACGACAGTCGCGCAACTCTGCAAGCGCAGGCATTGACGCGCCGGTCGCGTGGCGGGTGCCCGCCGCTACAACGCATGAGCACTTCCATCCGGGGAATTGCCCGCCTTCACGAAATCGACGAACGCGCGCAACGGCGCAGGCAAGTGGCGGCGTCCCGGATAGTAGAGGAACGGCCCCGAAAAGCGTTGCCACCACGGTTCGAGAATGGGCTCCAGTTCGCCGCTGTCGAGATGCGGGCGAAGCATGTCTTCGAACAGATGAATCACGCCCACGCCCGCAATCGCGCAACTGACCGCGAGATCGATCGCGGCGCCGGGGCGCACGAGCAGTGGCCCCGACGGATTCAACTGCAGCACCTCGCCATCGCGCTCGAAGTACCAGGTCGGCGTCGCGCCGCCGGCGAATTGACCGCGCAGACACGCGTGAGCCAGCAGTTCGCGCGGATGTTCGGGGCGGCCGTGCACGTCGAGATAGGCGGCGGACGCGGCGGTCGCGAAGCGCTGCATGCGCGGACCGATCGGGATCGCTATCATGTCCTGCTCGAGGCGCTCGTCGTAGCGAATGCCCGCGTCGCAGCCAATCGACAGCACATCGACGAAGCCGTCCTCGACCACCACTTCGATGCGTATGTCCGGATACAGCTTCAGAAATGGCGCGACGACGCCGGGCAATACGATGCGCGCCGCGCTCGAGGGCACGTTCAGCTTGAGCGTGCCGGTCGGCTTGTCCCTGAAACCATTGAGCACGTCCAGCGCCGCTTCCATTTCGCTGAAGAGCGGTGTGAGTTTTTCGATCAGACGCAGCCCGGCTTCGGTCGGGGCGACGCTGCGCGTGGTGCGGTTCAGCAGGCGCAGACCGAGCTTCGTCTCCAGCCGTCGCACGGCAATACTGAGGCTCGACGCGGACACGCCACTGCTTCGCGCGGCGTCGCGAAAGCCGCCCGCGCGGGCGACTGAGACGAAGGCGGCAAGGTCGTTCAATTCCATCGTGAGATGACGCGGCAAATAATGCGATTGTTGAAATTTTTAAACAACCCGTACACGTTAGACCCGTTTATTTAACAACGCAATCGCGGCGATACTGCGGTTCATCCACTTATCGAGGAGCGCGTCATGTCGAATTCCACTGTCACCGATACTTTTCCGCTAGCAGGCCGCACGGTCCGCCGCATGGGCTACGGTGCGATGCAGCTTGCCGGGCCCGGCGTGTTCGGGCCGCCGAAGGACCGCGAGGCCGCACTGGCGGTGCTGCGCGAAGCGGTGGCCTCGGGCGTCAATCACATTGATACGAGCGATTTTTACGGCCCGCATATCACCAACCAGTTGATCCGCGAAGCGCTGCATCCCTATCCGGACGATCTCGTGATCGTCACCAAGGTCGGCGCGACACGTGGCGGCGACGGCGCGTGGCTGCCCGCGCTCGAACCGGCGGATATCGAGCGCGGCGTGCACGACAATCTGCGTAACCTCGGCCTCGACGTGCTGGAGGTCGTCAATATGCGGATCATGGGCAGCGTGCATGCGCCTTCGGAAGGCTCGATCGAAAAGCAGGTTGCGGCGCTTGCCGAACTTCAGCAGCGTGGGCTCGTGCGGCACATCGGTCTGAGCAACGTGACGGCCACGCAGATCGCCGAGGGGCGGCGCATCGCGGAGATCGTCTGCGTGCAGAACCACTACAACCTGGTCCATCGCGACGACGACGCGTTGATCGATGATCTGGCCGGCAAGGGAATCGCCTATGTGCCGTTCTTCCCGCTCGGCGGCTTTACGCCGTTGCAGTCGTCGGCGCTGTCACGCGTCGCGCAGACCCTCGGCGTGACGCCTATGCAGGTGGCTTTGGCCTGGCTTTTATATCGGGTACCTAACATTCTGCTGATTCCCGGTACGTCGTCGACAGGGCATTTGCGTGAAAACCTGCAAGCGGGGCGCCTGCAATTGACCGGCGAGGTGCTCGACGAACTGAACGCGATCGGCGAAGCCGGCGGCGAAGTCTGATTGCGCGGCTCGCGGTTGTGACGAGCTCTGCGCTAAGACGGCGGATAGCGCAACGTGTCGGTCAGCACCGCGAGCGTTCGCGAAGATTGACAGCGGCACGGGTAACACAAGCGCTAACCCGAAAGCCGGGGCGTTGTCTGACGCGCGGGGCGCGGTTGCCGACGCTCGCCCCGCGTCAAACCGACTTCGCGATGAACTCCCGCAGCCATTGATGCGCCGGATCGCGATGCGAGCGCTCATGCCAGAGCATCGCCATCTCGTAGCCCGGCACCTGCACTGGCGGATCGACCACCCGCAGCGCGCCTGAGCCGCGCGCGAGCCGTTCGGGCAGCATGCCCACGAGATCGGTGCTCGCCAGCACCGACAGCATGAACAGGAAGTGCGGAACGGAAAGCGCAACCTTGCGCGTGAGCCCCGCGCTCGCGAGTTCGGTGTCCGTCACACCGACAAATCCGCCGCCCGTTGGTGACACGATCACGTGTTCGAGCTTGCAGAATTGCGCGAGCGACGGCCGGCGCTTCAGGCGCGGATGTCCGGCACGGCCCGCCAGAACATAGCGCTCCGCGAACAGCACGCGCCCGCGCAATCCTTCGGGCGCGCCCTCGCTGGTGTGGAATGCCAGATCGATCTCGCCCTGTTCCGCTTGCCGGGCAATGCGCTGCGGCGCCGCTTCGACAACGGCCAGACGCGTGCCCGGCGCTGCCGCGCGCAAGCCTGCCAGCGCGGGCAGGATGATCGTCGACTCCGCGTAGTCGCTCGCGGCGATGCGCCACGTGTGAGCCGCCACCGCCGGATCGAAAGGGCTCGCCGGGGCCACTGCGCGTTCGAGCGCTTCGAGCGCCTCGCGCAGCGGTTCGCGCAATGCCTCGGCTCGCGCGGTGGGCCGCATCCCGCGTGGCCCGGGCAGCAGCAGCGGATCGCCGAGCACGTCCCGCAGTTTGGCCAGATGCACGCTGACCGAGGGCTGCGAGAAGTTCAACCGTTCGGCGGCGCGGGTCACGTTGTGCTCCGACAGCAGTACGTCGAGCGTGACCAGCAGGTTCAGGTCGAGGCTTCTGAGATTAACCAAGGCAATACCTGATATATTGGGAATTCATTTCCAATATACCTGAGCGAAGCCTATTGTCGTGTCATTCAATCACGAAGGAAGACACGGTCATGAAAGTTCTGCTTGTTTATGCACACCCCGAACCGAAGTCGTTGAACGGCTCGCTCAAGGACTTCGCGGTCAAACGGCTCGAAGAGGCCGGACACGCGGTGCAGGTTTCCGACCTGTACGCGATGAAGTGGAAAGCCTCGCTCGATGCGAACGACAGTCTCGACAGGCAAGCCAGCGAGCGTTTCTATCCGTCGCGCGAATCGAAGCATGCGTTCGAGAAGGGTCTGCAGAGCGAAGACATCACGCGCGAGCAGGACAAGCTCATGTGGGCGGACGCGGTGGTCCTGCAATTTCCGCTGTGGTGGTTCTCGATGCCGGCCATTCTGAAGGGCTGGGTGGAGCGCGTTTATGCGTACGGCTTCGCGTACGGCGTCGGCGAGCACTCCGATGCGCGCTGGGGCGAGCGCTACGGCGAGGGCAAATTCGCCGGCAAGCGCGCAATGCTGATCGTCACGACCGGCGGCTGGGAGTCGCATTACAGTCCGCGCGGCATCAACGGCCCGATGGACGACGTGCTGTTTCCGATCCAGCACGGCATTCTGTATTACCCCGGCTTCGACGTGCTGCCGCCGTTCGTCGTGTACCGCACGAGCCGGATCGACGACGCGAACTATGGCGAGGTTCGCGACGCGCTAGGCCTGCGGCTCGACGATTTGTGGAAGACCAGGCCAATACCGTTCCGCCAGCAGAACGGCGGCGCGTACGCAATCCCGGAACTCACATTGCGGGACGATCTCGTGCCGGACCGGGCCGGTTTCGCCGCGCATGTCGAATAGGTGACGGCGCGCGCGGGGCGGCCCGCGCCCGGCACGCATGCAGGGCGCGTAGAGGCGCGAACATTCGCACCTGTGCATGCTTCACCCGTTGCCGCTTCCCGCCGTAGGGATCGTATGTTTCGCTGAAATTTGGTTGTAAGTCGCCATTGCTACAGTCGTCCGGACGTTCGCCGCCGCATGCCGGACAGTGTTCTTCGGACACCTAGACAGGGAGAGCGACACACCATGAATCCAGTTCGCGCGTTCTGGCTCATTCTGACGCTGCTCGTCACGTCTCCGGCATGGGCATTTCAATCGCGCGTGGTCAGCATTCCGAGCGCGGCGATGCACAAGTCGTTCGACGCGACGGTGGTGCTGCCCGATCAATATACGAATGGCAAGGGCGCTGATCGTTACCCGGTCGTCTACTTATTGCACGGCTCGGGCGGCGATTACACCGACTGGACCGCGAATTCGCATATCGGCAAGTTGGCCGATCGCTATCACGTGATTCTCGTGATGCCCGACGGCGGTCGCGAGAGCTGGTACATCGACAGCCCGGTCGATCCGCGCAGCCGCTATGAAACCTACGTGGGCACCGAAGTGGTGGCCTACATCGATGAACACTTCCGCACGATCGCGACGAAACAGGCGCGCGCGATTACCGGCCTGAGCATGGGCGGCTTCGGCGCGCTGCACATCGCGCTGGACCGCCCGGATCAATTTGGCGCGGCGGGCAGCATCAGCGGCGCGGTGGACCCGCGCGGCTGCGAGAACGAGCCCGGCATCGAACAGGTGTTCGGCGACCCGGCCCGCGACGCCGGCTTCTGGAACAGCGAGGCGATCATCGAGAACGCGCGCAGTCTTGGCGACGCGCATATCGCGCTGACAATCGACTGTGGCGTGAACGACTCGCTGGTGCAGTCGAACCGGACGCTGCACGAGCGGCTCGTCGAACTCGGCGTGCCGCATGACTATGCCGAGCGCCCCGGCGGCCACACCTGGAAGTACTGGGCCAACGCGGTACAGTATCAGGTGCTGTTCTTTGCCGGCGCGTTCAGGCATGCGCACGTGGCGAGCCGCATGGCCAGCGCCATGACAGGCGCCGTGAGCTGAAGCGGCTGCGTGCGGGGCCGCTCAGTCGATGCCGTGAAACACCGCGTCGTCCGGGCCAAGATACGCGGGCGGGCGCCACGCGGCATCGCGCATCGAATGCTGGACCAGCTTTTCGACACCCAGCAGCACCGCGAAAATCGCCATCCGCACGGGAATGCCATTGTCGGTCTGGCGGAAGATCGCGAGCCGCGCATCGTGATTCAGGTCCACGCTCAGATCGTTCGCGCCCGGCCGGCTGTCGCGCGGCAGCGGGTGCATGATCAGCGTGTCGGCGCCGCACACGCTGTCCACCAGCGCCTGATTGATCTGGAAGTCCGGCGTATAGCCTTCGAACGACTCGTCGGCGAAGCGCTCTTTCTGGATGCGCGTCGCGTACACCACGTCGGCGCCACGCAGCCCGCTGCCCAGCTCGTGGGTCTGCTCGATCACGTGGCCGTTGCGCGAAATCTGCTCGACGATGTAGCCCGGCATTTCGAGCATAGGCGGCGAGATCAGCGTGAACTTGATGCCGCGATATAGCGCCAGCAGCTTCACCAGCGAGTGCACGGTGCGCCCGTATTTCAGGTCGCCGACCAGCGCGATGTGCGCACCGTCGACGATCTTGCCGAGCCGCGAGAATTCGCGCTGGATCGTGTACAGATCCAGCAGCGCCTGGCTCGGGTGCTCGCCGGGGCCGTCGCCGCCGTTGATCACCGGCACGTTGGTCGCGCGCGCGAATTCGGCCACCGAGCCTTGCTCCGGATGGCGGATCACCAGCGCGTCCACGTAGCCGCTCATCACGCGGCTGGTGTCGTAGATCGACTCGCCCTTGGCCATCGACGAAAACGTGAAGCCGGTGGTGTCGCACACCGAGCCGCCCAGCCGGCAGAACGCCGCGCCGAAGCTCACGCGGGTGCGGGTGCTGGCCTCGAAGAACAGATTGCCGAGCACCGCGCCTTCCAGCACGCGGGAGATTTTGCGGCGCCGGGCGATCGGCTGCATGATGTCGGCCACCCGGAACAGCGCCTCCACCGAGTCGCGCGAGAACTGATCCACCGACAACAACTGCGGTTTGCCCTCGAACAGCATCTGACTGGCGAGCGACTGTGAATCTACGCTCTGCGTATATTTTTCGCCGGGGTCGCCGTGTACGACAATCTCCGACACGAAGCGTTCGACGATCTCCGGCATGGCCCGCGATTCCTGTGAATCGTCCGGCAGAAGCCATGTGTCGAGCGCCCGCCGCGACACGCCGATGCGGCTCGCGAAGGTATCGCGCGTCATGTTCAGGCGACGCATCGCATCGCGTAGGAAGGCTTGTTGCGGAACGCTCATGGCGGTACCTGTCGGAGAAGAAGTGGGCGGAGGAGTGGTTGGAAAATGTACGCGGTGCGTATATTAGTTTCCCTGCCGCAGAAGTCAAGCGCTTTTCGCGAAGTGCTTTGCCAGCGGGCGCCGGACCCGGTTACACTGCGCCTCATGCACTCCGGCCCCACGTTCCGACTCCGCCCGTCGACCCTCGCTCGCCACGCTTTCGCAAGCGTCGCGCCGGCGCGCGCGGACGAGTCGCGCGTTCGCGTCAGCGCCAACCGCCGCGCGATTCTCCCGAACGTCGGCGCCAAAGCCAAAAAACAGCCGCTCATCTGACCGGAGCACGCTGTTCCGTCGTCAGATGATTCGCCATATTGATTAGCCACGACAGGTAAGGCTTGGAGCTAATCACTGTCTAATGCACTGCTAAAGAAACAGGCAACAACCGGCGCGGCTTTGCGGCCAACCAGAGAGCATTTATTAGACACGGAAAGGGCTGTCTAATAAGTCAAACTTTGCGGATATACTGTACATTCATACAGTGATTCGCGAGGTTCGCCATGGGCCTATTCAACGACTCCTCATCCGACCGACATTGCCGCCTCTGTGAGCGCTGGGGCGGCGACGTCGCTGGCGGGTTACATGCGCTATGTCTGGACGGCAATCGCCGGCAGGTCAGAGCAAACCCGGAAAGAGGATGCTCGGCATGGGTGCGCGCGACAGGCTCAGACGACGAACCGAAAAAGGAAAACGATGAAAACGGCTGAATTGGAAGGCGCTGTGCTGGATTTTTGGGTGGCTCGCGCACTGGGCTATGCGTCGCGAGACGATGTGCCATCATCGCTCACGGGCGAATGGGCATCGAACGGCTTCAAGAATGAGTGGCATCCTTCCGAGGATTGGAGCCAGGGCGGCCCGATCATCGAGCGCGAAGGCATCGGATTCTGGAGGGGATACGATTCGGAAAGCCGCGGCAAGAAGGTCATGTGGGAGGCTGATGCTGGATCGCCAGTAAATGCCATCGAGATATCCGGGCCTGACGGTGAGGGCCCGACACCCCTCATAGCTGCGATGCGGGCGCTTGTTCTAATCAAGTTTGGGAAGGAAGTTCCGGATTCGGCCGTCTGACACTGGGCCCACTTCCTGCTGCTAACCTGCACCCAGGAGGACGCCATGACAGACACACCCGATGACCGGCTCGACCAGCCGCCGCTTATCCAAGCGCTATTGCTCGCCCGCTACACGCTTGTGATCCACAACGGGATGACCGTGACCAGCGAGGGCGAGTCGTGGAGGCTAGACTTCGCCGCGGAACTGGCAACGATCGACGCGGCGTTGCAGAATGCGGGGATAGACACGACGAAGCCGATGCTTGCGCCTGTTCGGTGGACAGACGCCGACTGACATGGATGCGTCAGATCTGATGCTCGCGACTCTCTACCGCCGACCGTTCTCGGACCCTGAGTGGCTGTACGAAATCAAGTACGACGGCTTTCGCTGCCTCATCCTCAAAGCCGGCGCGAGCGTGGATCTGTTCAGCCGGAACGGAAACCTGTTCAACGGCTCGTTCCCCGAGATCGTCGACGCAGTGTCAAGAGTCCCCGGCGACTTCGCATGGGACGCAGAGTTGACCGTCGACGACGCTACAGGGCGACCGTCATTCGAACGGCTGCAACGGCGCGCAGTGACGAGGACAGCGCGGAACGTGCGGGCGGCGGCAGGAGCGGATCCGGCTAGACTCTATGTGTTCGATGCGCTATCAGTCGATGGCGAGGATCTGCGACGCCTGCCACTGCTGGAACGCAAGGAGCGTTTGCGGGAATCGTTCGACGACACACGGACGCTGATCTATGCGAGCGGGGTGCAGGCTGCTGGCGAGTTTGTCTTTGAACAAGCGCAGAGCCTCGACCTTGAAGGCATGGTTGCCAAGCGGCTTGATTCAACGTACCAGAAGGGCAGGTCGCGGGATTGGCTAAAAATCAAGCATGCTGGGTACAGCAGGGCTGCGGCATTGGGTTTTGGACGAAAATAGGAGAGGCGATGAACGATAGGGAATTGCTGGAGTTGGCGGCGAGGGCGATTGGAATTCCGTTGGAATGGTCGAAGGAATCCGATTGCGGGCCTCGCACGACTGGCTGGAAAACATGGAACCCGCTCACCGACGATGGCGATGCTTTTCGCCTAGCCATGAAGTTGGATCTTAAAATGCACCACGGTTACACCCGAAACCATGTCGGGCCCGCCGCATTCGCTGGAGACGGCGAACAATTCTGCATTGAATGCCATGAAGACTATACCGACGGTAAATTCGGCGCAATGCGCCGAACTATCACGCGCTATGCTGCTGAGATCGGGAAGAGAACTGAAGCGCTACTTACGTAGGCTTGGAGGAAGGAGGAAGGATGAGAGTGCTGCACAAGACACGGCGCGCCATGAAAAACCACCATATGGCGGTCAGGGCATTCTGCGCGGAAAATGGCTTGCGCAGAATTGGGCCGGAATACGCCAGGGCAAACGGCTTGACACCATGGACCTATCATCATGGTCCGGGTAGGGGAATGTGGTTTGTTCGGAAAGACGCGCCGCAGATGCGGGCTGATTTGGAGGGATGATGCTGAAGATGAGTTTGATCGATCCGCGTCAAACCGTATATCTCGAATCGGGATACGGACTTGATGCGATCGGAGCGATGAACGACGTCAACTTGCCGCGCGAAGCAGGAGAGACGGATCATGCTTATCGCGGGCGTCTAACCGTAAGGCTTTGGGAATGGCGCGGCCCAATGGGCACCGAAACCACCGCCCCAGCCGACGACACCAAGCCCAACCACGTCCGCGATGCTGTGCGGGCGAATCTGGATTGATCGTCGCCAATGGCGAGAGGGAGAGGAATGGACGAACCAACTTTGCAGCAAGTGATTGACGGGTTCCGCTATGGACCGCTTCTTGGCAGCATCGAAGATCGCGCCAAGGGCATTGCATCGTATCTGGAGCGATCGCCGAAAGTCCGCGTCGCCTTGGATCGCATCGAAGGCACAGTCGCGCATTTCATCCAATCGACCATGATTGAAGACTATGAGACTTGGCGACTGAATGGACGGCTGGGCGATCCGATCCAGTTCGTGACGAGCAGGTTTGAGATTGATATGGCGCCGCAGAACGCGGGCTAGAGAGGGGTGCGTCCGAAGCGAAATGCCTCGGACGGGATACAGCGGTTGGGCTGTTGATGCGGTTTACATATGGTGGGCTGTTAGGCGGAGAGATCAACACCACACGACACGGTTCTCCTGCACCCAATAATGCGACCGGCACGGCATCGCGAAATTTCCGATGGAAGGGTGCAGCGTGACGCGCTCTTGAGCGTCGCGCGTGTACAGCCAGCCGCGATCGCCTATGTCGAATGGCGTTACCGTCTTCTCGCCACACGACCCGCAAGCACAGAGGTGGATTGCCGTTCCGAACCGCTCGGAAACGTATAGCACACCCTGTTCAAGCTTTTCCGGCATGAATTCCACGAACTGAGGGCGAAGTGTCATGTCTTTCATGCGGACTCCCTCACTGTCAGCGCGTCAATAACGCGCGCAATAGCATGGTCATGGATATTCGGAAACGGCAGCGCCGGCTTTCCGATATGCGTCAGCAGCGCGGCATGGTGCCAGCCTGGCGGAACGTCGGGCACCAGGTCATTGCCGTTCTTGTACAGATGCACTGGCACCTTGGCGAGTAGCGCCCGGATACTGAGATCCGGGCTCACGCGCGGCGGCTCGAAGCCGAACACGGCGATGGGTGGATTTCCTGAGATCGTCATGTCCATGGCCGCAATTAGGGCAATCGCTGCCCCAAGGGAATGGCCGACCAGCGTTACCGGCTTTCCTGCAACGGCAGCGAGCACTGGCACCGAGATAGCGCGCCACGCTTCGAGGAACCCGCGATGCACCTCGCCAGCGCTAGGCACTGCAACCGGGACTGAGTCCAGGTCAGCGCCCCAACCATCAAGGTTATCCGTGCCCGGAAAGGCGATGCACAAGCCGGCTGAGGTTGTGCGCACGATGGCGCGCGATGCGCTATCTGCCTTTCCGATGTCGGGAGGTGCGCTATACGCTTCCTGTGCGAGCAAGGCGTAATCGTGCGGGGACATTACTTGCTCGCAGCAGAAGATGCAGCGACAGGCGCCGAAGCAACCGGAGCCGAAGCAGCAGCCGGAGTTGAGGCAGCCGGCGCAACCGTCGTAATGGCTTGATCGACGAGACCCTGAACGACCGGGCCGAAGAGCTGGAGTGCGAGCAGCACCAACGGTTGGTTCGGAATTGCCGGCGTCGCCTGAACAACGGCCACCGCAACCGGAAGAAGCGAGTCGTGGAACGCGCGAAGGCTCGTGACGTTCAGTTGAGCGCCGCTCGAGCAAATCAACTGGTTGGCTACGAGAACCTGTTTGATCGAATCCTGCTGCGCGACGGTCAGCGACGGCGATGCCGCCAGAACGGCCAAGTCAGCATTGACCACGGGGCACATCTGGACAAATTGCTGTTGCAGACTGGGTAGAGCCGGCGCATTTGCGCAACCGGCGAACGCGACGCAAACAGCCGCAAGCGCGGCAATGAAAAGCGATTTCATGGGGGATTCCTTCAGGGGTGAACTGCGGAGAGATTCAGAACTTCGAATGGACCTTGGCCGAGACAGACCAATTTGTCGGGGATTTCTGGACTTCGATGCTGCCGCTTGTCGATTTGCTGAGCTCCACGTATGCAATGCAACAGCCGACATTCAGGCTTTGATCGACAGTGGGTAGCACTTGCACGCAGCCGCCGAGCAGCAGGCACAGCGCGATGCGGATCATGCGGCCGGTGCCGCGACCTTGGCTGCAGCACGTGCGGCGATGTAGTTATAGCCAGCATGCAGAGACATCACGATCGCGCCAGCGATGAGTGCCGACAGATTGGTAGGCGCGGAGCCATGGAAGCCAGCCAAGGCCCATTCGACCGTTGGAACGAGTTCGGCGGCGCTTACCGTGAGGCCGCCGCTGATGATTGCCTTGTTCATGCTTGCTCCTTGTCCGATAGCGGACGGTTCTTGATCTTGTCGTGCCACGTCGAAGCATCGGCGCGCACGTCGACATTGAAGCTGCGGAAATTGCCCAAATGGCCGAACGCGAGATGGCAGTTGATGCCGCCTTTCTTCGCCTCGCACAGCGTGACGAGGTTCGACGGATCGAGCTCAAGATCGGGATGCAGATGGAAGGGGCGCACGTGATGCACTTCGAGGTCTTCAGAACCGCCGCACAACTCGCAAACTGGGTGGAGGATTAGGTGTTGCTTGCGCACTGTCGACCAGTGGCCCGAGCGCGCAGCAGTGACCGGATGCTTGCCTTTCGCAGCATCGACCAGGCGTTTGATGATTGGCATAGGCGTAAAAAAGCCCGCTCGCGGCGGGCTGAAAGATGGTTGTACGGGCGACTATCGCGGGGCACAGTTGATCTGCAGCGATCGGCAATCCGTGCGGGGAGGAGTGGAGTTGGTGGTGAACTTGAACGAGACGTTGTAGGTGTTGCCGGCCACTCCGCCAGAAATCCACGCGAGCAGAAGGGCAGCAGGAACGCCGCTCGCATTGGTGTTGATGCTGGAGCCCGTGACGGTCAATCCGGTATCGGCCGTCACGGTCAGATCAATGACGGCTTCGCCCGGCGCGAGCCATGGATGAGCGAGTGCCGTTGCGGGCCCGCTGAGGTCGAATCCGTAGTCCAAAGTTGCGGCGGGATCTTTCTGCACCGTGACCATGGGATTAGCTCAGCGCTTGGGAGAAGCTGGCGGCAGGGAAGGACGGAGCCGCGTCGCCTGAATTCAGCGTTTTCGGTGTCTGAAGCGGCCCATACGTCCAAGCATTGCCCGAGGTCGACGCATCCACCAGGACCGTGCCGAAGATGATTGACGGGCCCGACGTCGGCGCGCCGAACGTGATCGCGTTGTTGTTGCTCACGAGGCCCGACGTGCCGCTCGATGCGACGGCAGTGCCTGCGCCCTGTGTGCCGGACCAGTTCGCCAGCGATGAGGCATAGGAAGCGCGCGCGTAGCCCGTGTACGCGGCTTCGGTGAACGTGCCGGCGTTCAGCTGCGTCGTCTGTTCAGTCCATACGACCGTGCCATCGGTCACGGTGCCACCCGCGGTCGTCGGCCATGTCGGCGCGCTCGATCCCGACGTGCCTGCCGTGGTGCAACGGTAGATTCGCCCGTTGGGCGTCGCGGGGATGACGGTATCGTTCAGGCTGTATGCAGTGCTGGTTGCCGCATATCCCTTCGTCGCCGCAATCAGCGCGACATAGAAGATCGCCGGCAGCGTATTCGTCTGGCCGCGCAGCAGGTTGTCGAGAAGTTTGTTCTGTGCGAAATTCGTGAACGACGCCATGTGTGCGGCTCCAGGAAAAGAAAAAGCCCCTTGCGGGGCTTGTTATGCAGCGACCTTGATGGTCCGTTGTTCGAATGGGATAGCGAAGTCTCTAGTCTCGGCAGCGATGCTCACAGTCCGTTGCTCCGAGGGAACGGGCAAGACTCGAGTTTCAGCAGTGACCGTGAAGATGCGCCGGTCCGCTTCCACGACGATCGTCACCGCGCTCGGATGGTTCGGCGCCGCCCATGAGGCCAGCAGCAAACTGGTATCGGCCAGCGCCGCGGCGATCTGCGTTGTTGGGATGCCGACCGTTGCGGCCAGCGAGCCCTGCTCAACCAGAGCCGCAGCGAGGAATGTTGCGAACGATGGGGCGAGCGCGCCGGATTCCACTAGCGCGGCCGACAGGACTACCGCGGTTTTCGCGCTACCGAGGAGCGCTCCACCTTCAGATAGAGAAGCGGAAAGCGATACGACCGTTTGCAGGGCAGGTTGAATCGATCCGCTTTCAGCAAGCGATGCGACAAGCGTCGGATGCGTCGTGAGCCCGGCAGATAGTGAGCCCGAATCATTGGCCGCGCACGCGAGGCGAATGCCGGTCGCGAGTGACGCCTGAAGCGAGCCGGATGCAGCAAGCCCCGTAACAAACGACGACGAGAAAGACGCATTGAGTGCGCCCGCGTCGAGCAGTGCTGCGGCAAGCCGGATCGACGTCGATAGCCCCGCTGACATCGCCCCTGTTTCGTTCAGCGCCGCAGAGAACGTTGCGCCGTTCGATGCGAACGCTGCATTCACCGATCCCGCCTCAGCGAGCGCGGCCGACAGAAGTACGGAAGTGGTCAGACTCGATGCGGTCACGCCCGATTCGACGAGGCCGGATGCCAGTCGGATGCCGGTCGTTAGCCCGGAGACAGCGGCACCACTCTCTGCCAGCGATGCAGTGAGCCGAACAGAGGTCGACAGTGCGGCGCCAACCGAGCTGGATTCAGCGAGGGCAGCAGAGCCCCTGATCGACGTCGACAGAGCGGCTGATAGCGTTTCAGCTTCGGCAAGCGGGGCAGAAAAGGTGGCGCCAGATGACGACGCGAGCACCTTCGCCGCCTGAAGCGCAACCGTACCGTCCACCTGAAGGCCGGCGGCCGTCAGCGTCAGCGCGACCGTCAGCGTCTGTCCGGCGCTGTTCGCACTGTATGAAAGGGTAGTGACGTAATCTGCGGAAAGACCAGTACCGGACGGCGTGGGTGTGTGCGTTACCGCGCTCGCGCTGCCGTCCGACAGCGTCGCCACCATCTGTGCGCCCGCGTCGTACACACCCCAGTAGATAACCAGTGTCCGCGGCGTCGTGTCGGCGACGACTGTGAACTGGAGACCATCGCCCACTGCGACCGGCACGGGACTGCGCTGGGCGTAGATACCATCCGTGCTGCCAGTCCCGCTGGCAGTCGGCGTGCCGCTCGTCCACGTAAAGCCGCGGGAATCATCGCCATAAGTCAGCTTTGCGACACCCGTTCCGCCAAGTGTGGTCGGCAGGCCAAACAGGCTTCCCCCGCCGCTCTTACGGTTCGGGGTCGTCCAACTCTGCGGGAACTGAATCCAGTCGGTCTGCGCCGGGGATGCGAGATTGACCGCTGAGGTACTCGCTACGGTCGAACCCGTCAAAGTACCCATGTCAGTTTCCGTGGCTTATGCGTGAGACGGGTATTTGCGAAAAATGCGTCTGGCAGATAATCAGGCGACGTTGGCCGCGATGGGCATAGTCCCCGTCTCCATCGCCTGACACAGGCGCACGGCCCGCTGCCCGGTCTGCGAGTACCATGCGCTCGCCTTCATCCCGGCCGCGGCGACCGAATACGAGCCGCGCTGCATGGCTGCAAGCGTGTTTTTGAAGCCGAGCAGGCCCGTGCCTAGCGCTGCGTTGCCAATCCCCATGTTGAAAACGAGGTTCGCAATAACCCGCTGCCTGACTTCGTCCATTTGACGCCACCACGGCAGCACCTTGTCGAGCTTCGCAAGGCCTGTTGAAATATCGCGCTCAAGGAGTTGATTGACCTGTGCGTCGGTGAGCGGATAGGCCCAGCCGGCCGGTAACGGTGAGGCGGCCAGGTTGTGACCGCAGGCCACGGTATGGAACCCGCGAGTATCCAGATACGGCACGTAGCGCACGCCCTCATCGCGCCGTAGTTCGGCTTCGAGAAGGGTGAGGTTCATAGAGTCGCCAGAATCAGTTTGATGCCTGCGGTGATCGAGTCAGGCAGGGATTGATGGTTCGCGATCCGGAACAGCGCCCAGATGCTGACCAATGGCAGCACCACCGGAATGAAGACCTTGCGCAGCAGGAAGGTCCACGACTCCGCGAGCCGGCAGAAGAACCGCACCGTCTTGACCCCGCCACTCCACATGCCGACGATGGAATCGGTCCCGGTCACGACGGTATCGAGCTTCGCGGCCATCGTTGCCATGGTTTGATCCTGGCTCTTAAGGTGGCCTTTGATGTCGGCCAGCGCCCCGGCGAATTCGGAGAATTTTTCTTCACCTCTGCCGAAACGTTCATCGGCCTTGTTCAAACGCTCGTTGATGGCGTCGATATCGGACATGCGGGCCCCGGAAATGAAAAAGGGCCGCCAACTGGCGACCCAAATGAAACGGGCCCCTGATTTCCCAGGAGCCCTCGCGTTACTCGTGCCGCTCAGTGGCGGCTCGTTCTTCCTTTACCGCACAAACTCACGCAGCGCGTTTGCTACCTCATCAATGACGCTGGACCAGTCGCCACGCCGCTTCTGACGAAACAGCCGCAGCGCTCCCGGATACCAAGGCGAATCAGTCCGATCTTGCATCCACCGCCAGTCGCAACCGATCGCTGGCAGCAGCACCCAGCATGGCTTGCCCAATGCGCCGGCCACGTGTGCGACGGCCGTGTCGACGCAGATAACGAGATCGAGCTGATCGACGATTGCTGCGGTATCCGCAAAGTCGCGAATGTCGGAGCCAAGGTCAACGATCGGCAGTTCAGTGTCGCGCGCCTCGTCTTCACCGGCGCCCTTTTGCAGGCTGACGAATGAGATGCCGGGGATGCTCCATAGCGGACGAAGCGCATCGAGTGCAGTAAGCGACCGCTGAGCGTCGTTTGCATGCACCGTCGAGCCCTTCCAGACGAGCCCGACCTTGAATCCTTTCGGCAGACGCTCGCGCCACCAGTCCAGACGATCCGGAAGCGCTCGCAGATAGGGAAGTGACGCGGGGATAGAGTCCACCGTCGTGCCGAAGTGCAGCGGTAGGCTTAGCGGGAAGGACCAATAGTCGTGCGGCGGCACGGGCTCTGAATCAGTCATGACCTCATCTACCCCGGTCGCCGTTGCCAGCAGATCCTTGAGCGGCGCCGGGCATCGGATTGTCAGGCGCGATAGTCCGCGACCCTTGAGCAGGCGGGCATAGCGGATAAACTGGACGTAGTCGCCGAAGCCTTGTTCGGGCCAGAGCAACAGCGATTTGCCCTGTAGCGGTTCGCCACTCCAAAAAGGGAATGGCAAGTCTGGAATAGAACCTCGTGCGCCATAAACACTATCTGCATTGCGGTCTTCGTGCAGGGGCCACGCTTCCGCATATCGTCCTAGCGTAAGCAGCGTCAGGCCGAGGTTGAATCTCGCCAATTGGTACCCGGGGTCAATCCGGATGGAATTGGAGAGGCTTGATAATGCCTCATCAAGTCTACCCATCCTGTAAGAGACTGAGCCAACCTGATTGTGTGCCCCCGCGTAATCGGGCTCGATTTCCAGTGCGCAGATGCCACTTTCAATTGATGCTTCGAGCTGTCCAATCTTGTCAAGAAATACGGCCAGATTGCAATACGCCTCGGCGTCGTACGGCCAGATCGCTATCGACTTGCGCAACAGATCAACTGCCATCTCATGCTGGCCGATCTGTGCGCATGATGTCCCCATCAGTTTCCAGCCGAAAGAATGCTCCGGGAACTTCTCGGTCAACTTTTGTGCTAGGACGAACGCTTGAGCATAGCGACCCGCAGCATATACATCTGCTGCTGCGTGCATCTGCTCAACGCTCGGGGTGTTCGGGTCTGTGTCAGTCATAAACTGCGGGATGAGTGCTTTCGGACGCCATCATTATCCCGTATTCACAACATTACTGCGCGACGCCGGCGAGGATCTGCGGAATGCGCGCGGCCGTGATGACGACCGGCGTCGGCGCAGTCGGACTCGCGAGATAGCCCAACGATTCCTGCGTAGACGCCAGATTCGGGTCGATGTGTGCGCCGCCCGTCAGCGCGATCTGAAACGTCGCCCAAAATTCCTCAATATCTGCATCCTTCGGAATGGCTGTGCCAGGCGTCGGATTAAGGGAACTAGTCGAAGGGATTCCGCTGTCCGATGCCAATGCCTTTATCATCTGGCGTTCTTTAGACGTGAACGCGAGATAGAACTGCGTCGGCGTGAGCAGGTCGTACACGGTCGGGGCAGGTGCCGACGCTGGCTGAATTGGCGGGTTCGTCCACGTCTTGCGGTTGTCTGCCGTCGTTGCGCCAGCCTCCGTGCCATCCGGGACTTCCGCGAACAACGGCGCCACATCAGCATGAAAGCAGTCGGCCAGCGTGAACCCAGCAGGCGGCACGAACACCTCCACAGCGGTGTTGTTTTTAATGCGTGCGTATGTTGTCATTTCTTAAAACTCCACAACTACGAGGCCGGGACCGCCCGTGCCTCCGGTTACTCCGCCCCCGCCCCCGGCGCCAATACCACCATTGCCACCGCCGCCAGCAGCAGTCGTCCCACCGCCGCCGCCCCCAATTCCACCGCTTGCAGCGGAGCTGGAACCCCCGCCTCCGCCGGCACCGGGCCCACCAATGCCAGCAGCGACATTACCGCCGCTGCCGCCGCCACCAGTGAAGCCATCGAATGGGAATCGAAACACAGCAGAAATTGCATTCGACGTACCGTTACCTGCTGGAGAATTTCCCAACACATCCGGCGCTCCAGCGGCGTTCGTCGAGTTCCCGAATGCGCTTCCGCCTCCAGATAGCGCCGCGAGGGATGAGCCGCCAGCTACGCCACCGCCGCCCGATCCACCCCCAGCAAATGAAGAACCGCCATCTCCAAGCTGAGATCCAGCACCGCCGCCACCGCTATTTGCCGATGCACCCGATGCTCCGCCTTTCGCCTGAAACGTGCCGCCGATGCCAGCACCAGGAGTTGTCCCTGCTGCGCCCGTTGCTGAGATAAGCGCACCGAATGATGATGTGCCGCTCGCCCCCGCCACCGTAACAGCGAATTGCTGTCCCGGAGTTACATTGAAGACGCCATGAGCATAGCCAGCGCCAGCACCTCCAGGGCCATTGGCTTGACCGGGAGATCCCCCACCTACAACGCGAACGCGAACTTGCGAGACACCCGCGGGGACAGTGAAGGGTCCATTAGCCTGAAAGGTTCTCCATAAACCATTTCCGAACATACCCATCCAACCGGGAGGGACGGTTTGCGTGCCCGCTACGGATGTAACACCGCCGGACAAAAAGTCACTTAGTTTTGGCATTTATACAAGCCTCCAATCTGAACCGTTAAACCAGGCGGTGAATTGTTGATCGGCGACGTTCACGATCAGGTCGGACGCCTGTCCCATGATCGTGTTGCCGTTGCGCGCAAGCGTCCACGGTGTCGAACCCCACGAAGCAGTTGCATCGATAAAAGTGAAGGGGGTCTTGGATGGGGTCGCGGGGAGCGTCAGCGTGAGCGGGCCTGCCGATGTATCGACTAGATAAGAACCGGGGGCGATCGTAATACTTGAATTGACATAGACCGCTCCCACGGTTGCTGCGAGATTTCCGGAGCCGTCATTAAAGAGGCCGGCGCCGATACCAAGACCTGATAGCGGACCTGTGACGGGTGTCCAGACTGCTGTCGACGATGTGCCGGTGGTTTTGCAGACCCATAGAACTGTATCGGTCGTATCCCATATCAGCGATGGCGCCGATTGGCCGGGAACCCCGGCGTGTCCAGCCACATTGCCATTCGGATTGCCGGCGTAACTCTGCAGAAAAGAGAATGGAGCCCATCCAGCACCGCCGGCATCCGGGTTTGTGGTGTTGTTATCGACAATACTGACCCACCATGAGCCGCCGCTGGCAGATGTTAGATAAGCCCCCTTCGGATACCCGCCAATCGAAGCTGAAAATGCCGCGTCATAGGTAACGGGTCCACCAGCGTTGGCCCACTGAATCCATGCGGTTATCTGATTCAGGATGCCGTTCATATCCTTGCCGAAGGGCGGGGTACCGCCGGCTCCCTCGGGGATGAACGTGAGCGGCGGGAAGCCATCGGTCAGCGATGCTGCGCCGGGACTTGTCAGTATCTGAGACTGGGTCGGAATCGGGCGGATATAGCCGCTCTGTGCATCCGCTGCGAATGGTAGCGGGAACTTGACCGGTATTTGACTAGCCTGCATATCTATCCTTGAACTATGGTTGCCAAGACACCAGCCGGCCTCGGTAGAACATTGGTGTTTTGCAATATGGCAATCTGCAATGCGGTCAACGTGAAGTGAAACCTATAGGTCATGGTCTTATCCATGCCATCCGTCACGTAGCAAACGAGCCCTGGGAAGAGCGTCCGCAGGATAAGATTCAGGCCGGGTATTGACCCATCCCAAATATTCGCGGCAGCCTTCGCCATAATCAGCGTTCTGAATGCGTTATCTGATAGTGTGGAATTTCCGGTGAGCGCTTCGCCGGAATAAAAAGGCGATTGATTAAATGGATCAGCGCTTGTCGTTCCGGCTTCCTGGAAGCCAAAGTACTTTTGGGTCGCACCGGGAATAGTCCGCGCAACTCCGACTATGCGGCCCCAAACATCAAGGCCGTATCCGACAGCGGTCTCAATGTTCCAAAGCTGGTCATAGAACGCGTCGATGTTTTGCGTCGGGTCGATGTACTGCGAGTAGTATGCGATCCATTGCAGGATGATCGGACTGTTCGCATACTGACTTAAGATGGTCTGCGACCAGTCGAAAGGCTGATCGCCTATCGGACTTATGCCGATCTGGAATTCACCGATACCGCTTGGCTGTTGAGGCATCGTTACACCGTGACGGCGGCCGCCGCGATAAAGAGCGCATCAATCTGCGCGCTCGTCAGGGGGACATTGGCCGATAGGGAATTGATCAGCGGATCGTTTCTTTCGAAGTCGCCGGCACGGTTGAACGCAAATTGTTCAGCAACCGGCAGTGAACTGACGTACGCCGTTACGGCTGAGTAGTACATCTGCTGGCTCAGCGCCATCATCATCTGCGCCGCGGAAACCGTCTGCGGGACGGGCGTCGGGCCAGCCACGAATGCCGTGCCGTTCCAGACCTGCCCCACCTGTCCACCGTCTACCGGAATTTCGGTATAGCCGTTTTGATTCGTCGATAGCTGGCTGTTTTGAAACGTCGTAAGGACGGAACCGTTTGAGCCCAAGATGCAATAGGTCGGCATGAAGAATCCTTTTACCAGACAGGAGCGACGTGGGGATTGATGTAACCGACCGTCGCTAAAGTCGCGCTGTCGCTCGATGAGGTAACCAAATAAGATACTTGTGCCGACGAATTTGTCGGAACCTGGACGTAAGCTCTATTAGAAGTGCCCGTAACAAGCCCGCCTATCAAGGCAATGTGCTGGGTAGATGTTCCGGGGAACAATCTAAACAGATCACCCACCGCCGAAGGGTTAAGGGCCGCTTCAAATATCGCCGTGGTCACAAAACCCGGTGGAGTTGATATGGTGATTGCGGTTTCCGAAACTGCGTTACCAGAAGAAAGATCGTTGGCAGATACCGTCCATAGAAATGTCTGCCCATATTGCGTGAATCCGAGAATCTGCGAGCTAGCGTTAGTCTTGAAACTGCCGATGTATCGGAATGCAGTCGTGCCGGCCGGTGCATTCGCCGCGGTGGGGCTTGTGTCAAAATAGACGTCGAATGCGCCGCCCTTGATGATGGCAAAGACGTGATACCAGGTTGACGCCGCAACGGTTAGACCGGTGCCCATGCCGCTTCCGCCTGAACCGGCCGCCCATGCTCCGGCCGTGGACTTCGTGAATGCCGTTCCGGTCATCATCACGGCATTAGCGCTGTCTGCTGCCTGACCCGCAGCGACATCAATTACGCTATTTGGAGTCGTCCCGTCGTTTGAAAGCGTAAAGCCATTGATGTAGCCATTGACCATCGTCAGACCAGTTCCCGATGTGGCCCATGCCGGCTTCCCGCTGACCACGGTGAGCACCTGTGAGGTCGATCCGATCGGCAGTCGGCTGGCTGTCCCGGCCGCGCTTTCGTATGCAATGTCGCCAGTCGTAGTCATAGGCGAAAGCGCGTTGAATGCAGCGCTGGCCGATGACTGTCCGGTCCCTCCGTTGTTGATCGCAACTACGCCGCTGACGTTGCCCGCAGTCAATCCAGAAGCCGTGCCCGTCAGGTTGGTTGCAACGCCCGAAACCGGCGTCCCAAGTGCGGGTGCGACGAACGTCTTGTTGCTGAGAGTTTGGGTGTCAGTGGTGCCGACAATTTGACCGCTTGCAGGAAACGTCTCTCCAGTAACCGCAAGCGCTGTTGTTGCCGTTGTTGCATTTGTTGCCGTCGTCGCCAGCGTTGCGGTCGCGGCATTGCCGGTCGTGTTCTGGTTGAGCGTGGGGAAGTTGGCTGGAACGGCAGCCGATATCCCTAAGCCGCTTCCAAAAAGGATGCCAGTTACACTCGTGCCCAGGGTAATGGAGGGCGTCGTCGTCGGATTCGCTACCATCCCTGAGAAGCCATTGGCTGGATTCACGGACACGCTTGTGACCGTGCCGTTATTGGCTGGCGGAGCGCTAAACCAGCCAGAACCGTTCGAGGTGAGGACATTGCCCGCCGCCTGGGGCATAGAAAAATCCATCTTGCCCGAAAAATAGCTGTTCCACTGGCCTGGCGTGGGCACTTGTCCGAAGGTGAAACCCGGCGCCGATTGGCCAAATGCCGCACACGACAGAAGGGCTGCCGCGATGAACAACGAGAGTCGTTTGAGCATGGTTAGAGCGAGATGTTGATGTTTGCAGCCGAGGTGACCGGGAACTGATTGGTCAGCATTTGCAGCGACGTGGCGGTCATGGCGATGACATTGATCGGGCCGCTCACGAACGTCTGCGAATTGGTGATCGTGTAGGTGCCAGTGCCACCAGCAGTTCCAGTCAGCTGGTTGGCGATCTGGGTGCCTGCCACAAGACCGGTTGCAGAAAGCACCTGCCCGGCAGACAACGTGCCCGCGGTTGCCGTGACGGTTAGCGTCAACCCGGAGATTGACCCGGTAATCGCGAAGGCTGGTGACGCAGACGATCCGATGGTCAGCGAAAGGATCATGGCCCACGAACCAAGCGCATAGATGCCCGGATAGAATCGGCTGGCGAGGATTTTTGATCCCTGCTGTGACCGACTTCCACCGTCAGCGCCAGTCAGCGCGTTCTGAATGGCCGCAGCTATCAATGCCTTTGCGTTGGCCGGAATGGCCGTCGAATCGATGATCGCAACGTTGAAATAGATTTCGGTGTTGGCCGGGACGTCGTATTTGATCGTGTACGGGATGCCGGGAGCTACATAGGGAAAGCTGCTGTCATACGCCATTTGAGAGGTGTTGCCGGTCATGTTGCAGCCGGGCGGCTTCTTCGACAGGATCGCCTGCGCGACTGCCGATGCTGATCCGCCCGCCACACTGCAGTACATCGAGTTGGCAAGAATCTGGACGCCGCCGAGTTGCAGCGATGTCGACGCGACCGTCTGCGACGTGCTAACCGTGTAGGGGCTGGACGTCCCTGCTGTAATCGTGGTGCCGGGAGTTACACCGGGACCGCTGACGATCTGCCCGATTGCTGGCGTACCGGAAGTGATCGAAGTGACAGTCAATGACGTGCCGCTGATCGACCCGGTAACGACCGCGGAAGCATTGACGGCGATCGGATAGGGGTTTGGGTTGTCCTGAGTGTAGGCGCCCAGCACGCCCGGAACGGCTAGAACGGCCCCCTGTATGGACTGGACGCTGTTAAGCGAGTTGGCCGCGACCGACTGCTGCCGACGCAGCTCGAACGCAGCCCGCGTCTCGACATCGTTGCCGACTTCGCCATCCGTCGCGTTGGTGATCGAATCCCAGCCAGGTATCGCCTGGTAGATGGTGTTCAATGTCCCCGCAGAGCAGGTAATCGGACCTTGCACGTTGTTTGCGAATGGCAGAACGATACTGCCGCCAACCGGTATGGTCCCCGCTTGCGTGCACGAATACACATTGCCGGCGGTATCCGACGCCAACGCGCCGACAGGAATCACGACGCCAGCCAGACCAACACACGTGCATTGAACCGTGGTCGACGATGCCGGGATGCGCGTCATGAAGTAGATTCGGCCGATCGCGTCTTGCATCCGGCCGGAGGCGTATGCAGGATCTACGCCGTTCGCGAGCGCCAAAAACTGAGAATCTTTGTTGCCAATGATGGCCGTCAGGCTCTGCGCGAGCTGGCCTTGCGGCGTTGTCAGCGATGGATTGAGGTTCCCGCCCCACGCTGCGTTTTGATCTTCTTGAACGCCCGCCAGGATCGCGGATTCGGCAGGCGCCAGGAACCCGGTCGGGCCCAGCGTGGCGCTCGGCACATTTGTGGTCGTCATTCGATGGGCGTAAAAAAACCCGCTCGAGGCGGGTTGGTTAGCTGGGGCCGGTGGTGGCTAGAACGTGGCGGCTGTCGTCACTCCGTTGACGTCGGTCACCTGGACTTGGCCTGATAACTTTCTGTCTACAACCGACGTAACGAAAACCTGCGCGCTCGCGACGCCGGGGACCGACTCAGCTGCAGCGACGAGTTGCGACTTGACTGCGGACAGAGACGGAAATTTGCCGAGGATCTGGCTCCAGTAGGGAACGCCTTGCGTCGTGTCGTAGAACACCTCGCCGGCGAAGGTCCGGATCGCGCATGCCGCATCTTGCGCCAGGCGATAAGGCTCGCCCGCTAACGCAATATTCCCACTCGAGTCCAAAGCCAAATCCCAACTGGTCGGGTCGAGATACAAAGAGGAGTTCATGACGCGCTCACCGTGGGGCTGCCTGAATTGATCACCGCGCCGCAGCCGGCCGTATCACCCACGCGCACGATCGACTTGCCTCCGTTCGTACGGGTGGACGATGACGAGAGCGGCGTGACCCCGTGGCCAGCAATGGGGCAACTATGCTGATCACCGGCGCGAGCGACGCCTTTTCCGTCCGCGGCAAGGTTTCCCGAAGCGCTGATAACCGTGCCTCCGTGGGAGCTCGTGTCTCCAAGGCGTGCGACTGCTGGCATATAGATACTCAGTTGAGGGCGATGGATGGCGCAGAAATCGAAACGGGCCCGGTTGCGGTTGCCGTCATGCTGCCGTTGATGTTTGCTGTGGCGTTGCCGTTGGTTGTGATGCTCACGCCAGCTGAGCCGCTGATTGATACCGATGCGGGGCTGTTGATATTGACGCCTGCCGTGCCGCTGATCGTGGCAGTTCCTTGCGCCGACACAGACGCATTTCCTTGCGCGGTCGCCGTGATATTGCCGCCAGCGTTGATCGTCACATTGCTCGGGGTGTTAATCGTGATGCCGTCGGCGTTGAACTGGACGTATTGAACCGGCGTGCCGTTGAGCATGCCACCGAAGTAGACGGCGTCAGCCATCGAGAACATACGCTCGCTGCCGGGATTGGCCTGCGCCTTGTTCGCCTTGACGCTCGAGATGTCGCGATCAGCGAACCCGGCAAAGCCGATATCTCCGACTTGCGGATCGATGATGATTGCGTTGGCACCGCCTTGAAGCCTGAAATATGGCACGTTGTAAAGCGGCCCGTGCGGCGTGACATTCTTGTAACCGTCGACCTGATTCACGAGCGGCTGCAGCGTCACAAAGCCCACTGGGGCGACGCCTCCATCGTTTGTCACGGCCAGCACCTTGCAGGGCTGCATCGTCCGTACACGTGCGAGGATCGACCAGACGAGGAAGGTGTTCGTGTTGTAGTCGGAACCGTTGGATGTTGGTCCGGCTGAGCCGAGGTATCCGTCTTCAAGCATTGGGAGTTGTTTCGTCGGGAGGGGTCGCGAGAATGTACGTGAACCATTGGCCGTCAGGCGTGATACTTTCCAGCGAATGCGACACCTGCTGCACCACGTATGCACCGTCAGGGACTCTGATTGAGCTTTGAACCTGGATTTGAGCGCCGACCTTGATTGATGGGTTGAACAACGTCGTTAGCATCAAGCCGTTGCTTGAAAACGTCGGGTATCCCACCATGCCTGTTTGCGTCGAGATGACGGGAATGCTCGGCAGGCTCCGTGATCCACTCTTCGGCCAAATTTCCAATGACCCGTTATCGATCGTGAAATTGATGCCTGCGGCTTGGGCGCACTCCCGGATCTGCGCAAGTGCCGTTCCGGAAAAATATGGATTCGACAGTTGGACGGAAACGCCGTGATTGATAAACGACAGGTCGGCCATAGATGCCATCGACTGCATGATCGTACCGACATCAGCCTGGCCGGGATAGCTGGACGCACCGACAGGCTTGAGAGCCGCAGCCGCCCCGGCGAGACCGATAATATTTAGCGCGGCGTCAGGGATCTGGTTATAGTCCGCCCAGGCCTCATTGATGTTCCCTGAGTAGACTGTCGTCAGGGCGGAGCCGCTGTCGCCGACCGCGACTATCACCTGGTTTTGAGCCCGGATTGACGTAAATATCTTTCCGATGGTGGTCAACTGATTCATCATGCTCGGCGGCAATCCATAGACGAGCAACTGAATCTGCGGCATCGCGCTGCCGCCGTAATCCTGAATCTCCGCTTTGATGCGCAGCCCATTCAGCGTGACTGTGTTGTACCCAGTATCGCCGAACTGCCCAGTACCGAGTCGGAGTGTTAGCTGAATCTCTTTCTGCCTGAAAGCCATTTAGCCTGCGCCTTGCAAATCCGAAGGTGTGAGATAGCAGAAGACGTATCTCGTCCCGAGGCCTGGGCTCGACGGATCGTCTGTGCCCTGGGAATCATAAAAGAGCACATCCCCAATGAACCCGAGGTACAGGTCACGTACAATCCGATTCAGGTTTTGACAGATTACGCCCGTGATGACCGCGGCGTTATTCACCGACACGTCGCAATAGAGATTCCCCATCTTTTGATACAGATTGAACTGGCACACCTGTCCGCCCAGCAAGATCGAAAGCGTCTGGCTTGGCGTGTCATTGATGGGGATGATCTGCATTTTTTACAACCGCGGAGGGTAACAATGTTTCGATGCTTGCTTGCTATCGCATTTGTGATGCCTATCACAGTCCAAGCGCAAAATTACTTTGTTTCGACGCCGTTTTACGTTCCGAAATCGAGCGAGTCGACGCTAGGCGCTAAGTCCGAGAGGGTAGAAGGGACTCGACAGTGCATCTTCGAGGGAAGCGTATTCCGAATGGCGGCCGCTATACGGGACCAAAGCAATCCGCCCGAATATGCTTTCCGAGCTATCCACCAAGCCAATTTCGACCACATCAACGATGCTTTCATCAAGAAAGCCGTCAATCTCGTCTACTTCGACGACCGTTTCTCTCAGGCTAGCGGATATGCGCTCTCTCAGCAAATCACGAGCGCGTGCATGAATCCGCACAATGACTGGAAGCCCATCCAATAGACTCACTGGAAGCTGGCAACCGCATTCGGCCCAAAAAGCGACGCCATTGACCCGGTCGGCGTCTGCGCCTGCACAGTCCCGGTGTTGGTAGGATCTTGACCATCTGGCTGAGCAGTATTGGAGAATGCAGCCGTCGCGTTCACCATGACCTCATGGAAATCTATCTCGACCGTGAGAAGCCCGACGCCGTTCGTGGATGTGCGCGCATAAGAGTAGTTCGAAACGTTGACGCTCTTGTTTGCGCTACCTTCTGGCGTTATGACCGAATACAGGTTAAGCGACGCGGCCATCTGGTCAAGTTGCGACAGGAACGCCGCCCGATCAGCGACCGTGCCCCCCTTGGTCATGCGAATCTTGATGATCTGCGGAAGGAAAACTTTGTTGTAGGTTTCGAATGCGCCTTGCTCGACTGGATAATTCGGGATGCGCCATTCCTTATGCACATCGAGGCTAACCATCGAATCAGGCTGAAGTGCGGGCGACCCGTCCTGATTAAAGACGCCCCACTGCGGTCCGGCGAAGAAGCCGAGAATGTTGCCCGCATCAGCGATCAGGAGCGATGCCGTATTCGTGACATTAGCGATCTTGCCGAGCAGAGAGGGGATTCCGTTCGCCATTATGCAAGACCCGTGTTAGCCTGCGGCACCGTGAAACTATATTTCGAAACAGCTTTACCGAACTCGCGAGCGATACCTTGAGCGTCAGTCGCGCGCGTCTGGATCGTAATCGGACCGTTGATGTTCGTTTCGGCCGTCGTCGTGTTCGTGTGCGACACGTTAGACGTCGATGCAGGTCCACGAACCGCGCTCACTTGCCCGGCGATTTGCGTTGCATTGGCTTGCCTCGCCGCCTGATCGGCATTGGCCTGACCCACAGACGCGTACAGAACGCGCGCGTAGGCCTGGCGCTTGTCGACGTTCGCTTCCGCTGCGCCCGGCCTCTCGTAATACTGAGAGTGGATCGCCGCCGCCTCTTCTGCAGTTTGCGCTGCTCTCAGCCGCCGGCCGGCTGCCTGCTCCTTGCCTTTTGTCAACTCGTACTGCATGAATGCGAGTTGTTCCTGAAAGGTCGAGGTTTGTAGGGCATGGCCTGACCATTTCTGAAAGTCCTGCACACGGCTACCAAGCCACTGGCCAATCCCGTATGCCCCGGACGTCTTATTCCGGGAGGTCGGGTCGACGCGGCTCTCCTGAGTAAGGCTCCCCACAATGCCGGACGACTGGGCGGGAGTCCATCCCTGACTAACCAAGTAGTCCATAGCCTGCTTCTGCCGGCCGGCCTCTGAATTGCCGAATGAGTTCTTCAGCCATTGCCCGAGCTTCCCGAAGCCGCCCGGAGGTGGCTGCACTGCATCTGGTGTGACAACCACCGCACCGTCACCAGAAGCCATTGCATCAGCAACCTGCTGATCGTGATTCGGACCTTTGGGAATCGCCTTATCGAGTGCCGACTGTCTGGCCAGTTCCGCAGCCGCGCCGAGACCGCCTAGCGCTAAAAGTGCACCGGGGCCAGATAGGGCAATTGCTGCTAGGCCGCCACTTACGCCGGTCAGCGCTGCGGCCAGTTGCAACAGGGGCGAAACAATCGAGAGTACTTTGATCGCAGCCAGCGCGATCAGAACGTTCTTCCAGCCGCCGACCGAATCGGCCGCCTTATTCGCCCACTCGACGAACTTCTGCATCGACGTCACGGCGTCGTCGACCCAACGGCTGATGTCCGCCTTGTGATCGGCGACCCAGTCCGCCATCTTTTGCAGCTTGCCGAGCCACGTCTCGAAAACCGGGATCAGCTCGAGCAGAACCGTCGTGCCAACATACGTCAGACGATCACGAAGATCTAGCCATGCATTCTTGAGCTTCAGTGCTTGAGTAGCCTGCTTCTCGGTGACCGCCGAGTTCTTCAACTGCGCATCGCGCAGAGCCAACATGCCCGCCGCGCCCTGCTTGATGAAGTCGAAGTCTTGGCCGCGGCCGAACATGTCGGCGACGGCACGGGCGCGGCCGGGATCGACCTGATAAATCCGGTGGATGATATCGGCCTGCGCCAGCAGGTACGAATTAGCATCCTTCAGATCGCCGACCTTCCCGCCAAAGCGGAAGAAGGCTTGCATCTGGTCGGAGACTTGCCCCAGCTTGAATTTCGCGATCTGCTGCTGCGAGTCTTGCAGCGCGGTCGTGATACCTTGAGCGCTATCGCCCGAACGCTCCGCCGCACGTTGCCACGCAGACAGATCCTGCGTGCTCATTTGCAGGTTCTTGGACATGTAGCCCAACTGCACCGCAGAGCCTATCGTATGCTCGGTGAAATCCTTGATGCCCATGCCGGCGGTGAAGATCGCCAACAGTGCGAGGACTTCGGTGCGGACTTTCTTGAACGAGTCGACGGCCTGCTTGTTGCGAGCCTCTAGTTCCTTCTGCGCCTTTGCCTCTGCCGCGGACAGTTTGTTCGTGGCATCTTCGGCTTTCTTCTTCCCTGTCAGGAAGCCAGAAGGGTCGAGACCCAATGTGACAAACAGAGCATCGACGATGGTGCCAGCCATTCCTATTCCTTGCGTTCGCTCAGGGTGCGCTCATTTGCGCTATCAACGACGATGATTTCCAGGAAGTCGTATAGGTCTTCCGAGCCATAGACGGTCTGCATTTCATGCAGCGTCGCAAACTTCCTCGAAACCACAAGCCCAATCGCCCGCGAGACGTTCGGATAATCGATCAGGCCTTCGACGCTTCCGCCGCCGCTTCTTGTTTTGATCGGGCGGCGCCTAGAAAAAAATCAAGATGCAGTTCCATCACCGCCTTGCGAAGTTGGAGTCGCGTCGAAACTTCCTCTATGTCATCCTCGATCATCGGGCCGACACAACCGGCACGGGAGCCGCGCCTAATCATCGGCTGTTTCGGATCGGGGACGATGGCCACGCAGTGCATCATCTCGTCGAACAGGGGCTTCGCCATTTCGTAGGGGACGCGAGTCAGCGACTTGATGCCGATCGCCGCGAGCCCGGCGAGGCCGGCTGACAGAAGATCGTCGGGAACCTCTACACCGCAGTTCATCATGATGAAGAGGGCGCGGGTGGCCCATGCTTCAGCTTCCGACGCCGCGAGCTCCTCGACGTGATACATCTTTCCCTGATCACGCCCTGCAGCCGAAATGACAATGGTCTTTTCTTTGCGCATCAGGTCGGCGCTCCGAGGACGGTCTGGAAGTGGATCTCGAACTTCCGGGGCCGCAGGGTCTTGGCCGCCTGCGCGAGCGGCGTGTAGTTCTTGAGTACGCCGTTCGTGAGCGTATAGATTCGGTTGATCGACGGTTGGGTGATAACGCCGAATCCGAAATAGGGAGTCCTTGCGGCTTCCTCGGACGCGAACCACGTTTCGAAAAATGTGTTCGAAGCGCTATCGGCCTGAAGCGTGACAGACAACACTTTGACGGCGGGAATCCAGCCCGCGGACAAGACGCCATCAACGCCGAGGCTGATTTCCTTGTTATCGACTGCGGCCATTTCGTAGGCGTCGTCAGCCGAGAAGCCTTGAAGTTGCTGGGGTACCGTGAAAAGACCGCTGATGCCGATCAGGAGGGTGCTGTTCGCGCTAGTGATATCTGCCATTATTGGACCTCAACGCTGCTGATGTTCAGGGACTGCACGCTGCCACCCTGCACGTACCAGAACGTGATGGGCGGCGTACCGCGATTCGCACGAACCTGTGCCGTCGCCGGGAGTACCTGGAGGTAATACCCTTGCGACTGGAGAACGCTGCCGATATTGACGCCGGCCGCATTGTTGACTTCCGCGATCTGTGCCGCCGACAGCGCGACGTTCTGCGAGATCAGCCCGAAGGTCCGGTATTGCGTGATGACCGGCTGCATGGCCGCCTGGATCAAGGCGTAGCCTGCCGGGTTGTACGGGACAGATTTGACGTTGGTCAGCAATTCCATCAGCGCGAGCTGAAATTGCGAGTTCATGCTGATCTGGCCGATATAGGCATCCGCCCATTTGAACGGGCCGCTGATTGAGCCGGGGTACTTGAAAACGAATCCCTGATTCGCCGTCGCATAGGCCCCATAGAAGTTGTAACCATTCGCAATCAGATTCGCCGCTACGGTCTGATTCGTCACCGTAGCCACCAGGCCCGATTGCGACTTGAACGCCAGCGTCGCTTCGCCGTTGGTCTCGGTGAAGTCAATTGATGCGATGGAGCCAGCGGTGAATGCTGCTTGGCCGTAAGGGATCGAAGGAACCCAATCGAGGATCACCCCTGATATCCCTGCCGCCTTGATCATCTGGCCGAGCGAAGAGACAGCGTCCGTCGACGCGGTCGGCGTGATGTCGGTGTCTTCGCAGGCGTACGCGAACTGATCATTCGTCGTGCCGACCCATTGGGCGAACTCATACTTGATCGCGTTGCCCGAGCCGTTGTCCGGATCGAACAGGGTGAAGAACGTGCACCAGTTGGTCGTCTGCGCAACGATGCCGGCCATGAACGCCGCGGGGGAGGTAACTGCTGCGGCGCCCTGCGACAGCACCGCGCCAGTCGCCTGCGTCAATGCAAGCGAGGCAGCCAGCGTGCCGGTCGCAAATGCCATCGTCGCCGTTGCACCGGTCAGCGTCGTGGTGAAGACGAACGCGCTCGATACGCTGTCATACGTCACCGCGAACGTCGGCGAAGTGAACGCGGCCTGGATCAGTGCAGCAGCCGAAGAGAAGCTGGTTGCGCTCGTGAGCGTGATCGTGCTCGACGTTTCCGATACGCCATCCGATACGATCGTCAGCGTGCCGGTCAACGCCTGCAACTGCGTCAGTGTCATACCAGCGAGACTGCCGCCGCGGAGGTATGCCGCCACAGCCGATTGCGGGTACTGCGCGAACAGCATCGCAGCCGGCAGGACGTTCGAACCCGTGAAGCCGGCGAAGTAAATCGCTGCTTGCTCGGCTTCTTCCGATGCGGGGCCGTAGTAGCTCGACACGGCGGCCGACGAGGGGAACGAAAGAACGCTGCCGATCGGCGTGCGTGTGTTGGTGGACAAAGCCAGGCCGATCAATTCCAGCGCGCTACCGCCAGCGCTGAGAACGCTAGGAAACGCACCGACAATGGCTGATGCTGGAATGCTCTGCATTCGAAAGCTCCAATGAAAAAAGCCCGCTCAGTGGCGGGCTCGAAAGAAAGGGGTGAGGCGGGTTAAGCGGGGTAGGTCGCGTCGACGTCGATGATGTTGACGTTGAGTTCTGAGGCGTATTGCTGGGGCAGGGTCAGGACTGGGTTGGTCTGCAGGACTGCGTCGATCGACCACCGCTCCTCAATCTGCTGCTCGCCATTCAGGAACGGCATTTGCCGCGCGTCATCGGCGTAAAGCGGACTGACGTCATAGCCGGTCGACTGGAAGAAGTCGGTTGCATAGCTGTCGCGGAACGCCGTCGTGATGATCTGGGCGTTGTCCGAACTATTCGGACCGTGCACATCGATTTGGACCGTGACCTTCGTTGCTTGCAGCATAGTTTGCGTGCCGCAGGCCATGACCTGCTGCGCGACCGTCTGCGCCGGGCTCACGGTATAGGTGCCTACGCCGCCGTTACCGGTTACGTTACCGGTTATCGTGGTGCCGACCAGCACGTTCGGGCCGAATAGAGTCGCGTTGAGTGCGATCGCGCCCAGGATCATCGAGGACACGGTGAGCGTGTTGCCAGAGATGGCCCCGTTGAATGCACAGTCTTGCGCGGTGTTGACGTTGGTTGACAGACGACTCTTCAGCAGCGGCGTCATCGTCACGAAGTTGGGGCCGACCGGCTCACTCACCCGGTTATCCTGGCCCTTGACCACCTCCGTTCCAGCCGGTAGCACCGACAGCAGAAACGAGCGCAGGGCCGTGAGCGTCTGACTTTCGGTGAGGGATAGGGTGGCGCTCATGAACCGTTTTGCAGCGTTATACAGACTTTGGACCATCCTCCGGTTCGGTTCCAGTTCTCGAACAGGAAGACGATCAGCCACACCGACCCGTCCGGGAGTGTCACCAGATCGCCGCCCTCCCGCTGCGACCGGACCACCGGCTCCCAAGCGCCATTGATGTACATGGCGTGACGTATGCCGGTGATATTCAGGCCGTTCACCTGCATCAAGTCGTTGTACTGGAGTGCCTGTAGTTGAACCTGCATCGGCGTCATCGGGCCATACGCCGGCACGCGCGAGCCGTCCCCGTCAGTCGTGTAGCCTTGGGACTGCTGCATATAGGCGATCACCCAGTCATTGATCGATGCGCAGACCGGGCCGACGATTGCATTTAGGTTCACGATTGACCGTCCTTCTTCACTTCATAATCGACGCTGTTTAGAAGGTGGCCGGAATCGATGAGGGGCTTTGTCGATGCGCCGTAGTTGTCTTCGTCGTTTGCAACGCGCTGTGCTGCCTCGCCAACCGTTTTTCCGGTCACCACCAAAGCCTGGTCATGCGAGCGCATGCCGCGGAGCATGACAGTGATGGGGCTGAGCGCTGGATCGCTGGTCGCGATGATCGATTCCTGCAACTGCCCTTTGATGTTCTCGCCCATCCGGCCAAGCGCCACATCTGAGTCGTAATCAGCCGCCTTGATGATCTTGCCGAGTTGCGGGCCCCACTCGCCCTTGCGAGCGGCGATCATGCCGCGGAAGAATGGGCGTGCCGGGATGCTGGCATTGGGGGCGCCGTACTCCTGAATGGCGGCTACCATCGGAACCGAAGTGCCATCCGGATATGTCGAGTTCTCAAGAAAGCCGACATTGACCTTATCGGCCTTTCCCGCCATGCGAGCGATTTCCTCGAGCTTGGCCTTCAACTTCTCGCCGCCCTTCATGCCCATCACAACCTCCAGGGAGTGCGGCCAGCCCGGAACGGCTGCGGTCCAGGCACGTAGCGCATGGAGCGGTATTGCACCGTCGCCTGCCAATAGGCCGCGCCGTATTTCGTCTGCGCGAACCATTGCGCAGAGCCGGCCGGCACATCGAACTGGGTCTGCACAGACACGCTGCCTTGCGTGCCGCTGCTGATGCGGCCAACGAGCGGCGACGAGGGTTGACCATTGAGTGGCGCATTCAATGCCGCGATATGTGCCGTCACCATATTGAGCAGCGTTTCTCGAATGCCGCCCGGACTTGCATCGGTGATCAGACTTTGGGGCGTATTGTCGCAGTAGAGTTGCGCCTGATTGAAGTAGCCCTGCGCTTGCGGCCGCGTAACTGAATAGGCCAGTTCTGGATATGCGGCGATCCAGTCGGCATAGGAAAAGGCAACGATACCGCCAGTGCAGGGCGTGCTCATATTCAGCTAGCGCGGCGCATTTCGTCGGCCGTTTCGATGCCCTTGGGCAACTTATTCGGATCGAGGCGCTCAAGCCCCGACTTTTCCTTTTCCTTCTCGCGGGCTTCGGACATCGTGCTTGCGGTCTCGGCGTGGGCGAAGAGCATGCCGTTCACGACGTAGTCCGCATCCTTGTTCTGTTCGAGCCACTCATCCCAGAATGCCTTGGGAATGCCCGATGTAATTGCGTAGCCGAAGTTCAGCGTCTGATGCGGCCCGCGATTTTGTGCCCAGCTATTGCCCTGGACAATGAACTCTTTCGAGCCGCGGCGCCGTTCCGCGATCTTTACCTCGCGCGTGCCGCCACCCATGACGGGCTCGTAGCGCTTCACGAAGTCATAGATACGCAAGGTGAAGTCCATCGGAAATTTTGATGCGACGGTGACCGTTGCATTCGCGCCGGTTTCGTTGTGCTTCTTGATGGTGAGAGTATCGCCAGCCATGTGACCGCCTTGTATTCGGGTTGATGACAAAAGAGACCGGGGAAACGCGCGAAGATGGCGGTCAACCCATCTTGTCAGGTGCGACCCTATCGCGCGTTGTGCTGCACTTACACGCCGATCAGCTGCGCCATCGCGAAGGGCTCGCGGAGAATAAAGCCGTTCGTGCCCTGGCTGAGCTTCTGCTTGAACGAGCTCATGTCAGGGATGATCCGGCCGGACTTCAGCTTCATATTGAACGAGGTGTAACCCGCATCCTGACCGGCCGCACGGGGCGCCCACAATTGCACGATTTCGCCCAGCGCCGAACCTTGCGGGTTCTGTGCCGTAAGCGCGCCGTACTGAATCGCCGTCTGCACACGAAGGCCGGGGAAGTTCTTGCGGATCAAATCCGACACGTTCACATTGAAGGTGTTCGTGAAGGTCATCGCCATTTCGCTCTTCGGCGACATGCCCAGCACGAACTCGCTGCGCACATCGATCTGGCCGCTTGACTGGTTGATGGCCTGCGTCACGAGTTGCTGGATGTCTTCGAGCACTTCGTTTGCCGATGCATTCGGCGCCGTGCCGTTGAGCCACGAGATACCGCCGTTGGCCTTCGGAATCGGGGCGATCGCCGGGTAGAGCGCCGGGTCATTCAGCGCACCATAGTTGGCAAGTCCCGCGACGCCCTTGAAGTACGTCAAGTTCTGGAACTTGTTCAGGCCGTCGATTGCAGCTTCGCGCTGCTCGGAGACGAAACCGATCTTGGCGAGGCCAGCGCGCTCGATTTCCAGATCGCCGTATTCGCAGATGGTCTGGTACAGATACGGTTGGCGCTCCGGGAAGTTCATATTGATGCCTGCGCGACCGCTGTTGTTGTAGTCGCCATACGAAGCGACGTCATACGTGCGCTCCACAACCGGGAAGAGCAGGGCCGATGACGTCCAGTCCCCTTTCTGCTTCTCGCCGAAAATCTCGGCAGCCTGGTTCTTCGCAGTGAGGACGCGCAGAACGTCCGGGTCCATGAAGTACGTCAGGTACGCCGGAATGCCCGACGATGCGACCGTCACGAGTTGCGGCTGCGCATCCATCGCGAGGTTGATATTTTCCTTCCACTCGGGGCGGGTAAATGCTCGCGCTTCGCCGAAGTCGATCAACCAGTTCTTGCGGTGAAACTCGATCGCTGCACGTTGGTCTTGCGGCGACATGTCATAAGCCATCTTGGCCATTTTGATATCCTTTGAGCAATAAAAAAGCCGCCCAAAGGCGGCCGTATGCAGTTGTCAGTTTGGCGATTTAGCCATTCATCCACGTCGTCATCTTCACGAGTTCGCCCGGCGCATTGATCGATGCAGCGACCCACTTCGTGGCCGTACCGGCAGCGACCGTGATCGTTTCCGATGCGACGGTCTGGCCCGCGCTCACGGCGTAGGTGCCGGCGCCGCCCGTGCCAGTGATGAATGCGCTGATGTAGGTGCCAGCGGTCACGCCCGAACCGGTGATCGTGTCGTTCAGCACCAAGGCGCCCGAGCCAACGGCCGAAACCGTCAACGTGCCGCCCGATGCAGTGATAGCCGTGCTGGTCGTGGTCTGCGCGATGCTGACTGCATACGTGCCTGCGCCACCCGTACCCGAAATTGCGTTGGTGATCGTTGTGCCTGCGGTAACGCCGGTTCCAGTCAGCGTCTGGCCGACGAGGAACGTGCCGGTGATCGTGCCGCCTACAGTCAGTGTTGCGCCCGAAGACGTGATTGTCCCGCTGGCAACTGTCTGAGCGACTGAGACCACGTACACGCCAGCGCCGCCGGTCGTGCCCGAGGTCTGCGAAACGATGGTGGTGGCCGGATCAACGCCGGTACCGGAGAGCGTCTGGCCGGGAGCCAATGCACCGGTAGTGACTGCGGTCACGGTCAGGGTCGGCACGCCAGCAACAACGCTCAGCGAACCCGTTACGCTGTTCAGCGCGATCGAGCCAGCCGAAGTCGTGTTGGCTGCGATCGAGCCGGTCACGCTGGCCGAGGTCGGGGGCGAGCCCGCGGTGCCGAATGTCACAGCGCCAGTGGAGTTGTTCGCGTAGGCGGTCTGGCCGATCGCGGTCGTAGTCGAGCCCGAGTTGTAGACCCAGAAGCCGCCCGCGTTGAATGCGGTCGCCTGGTAGCCAGCCGGGATCACCATCGAGTCATCACCCAGGAACGCAGTAATCAGCGCTTGCTGGTCGCGATGGATGAAGCCGGTCGGTGCGCCCGGGCCGTAGTTGTTCAGCATCTTGTTGGTCGGATCTGCCCATGCGAACAGACCGACTGCCAGCCCATTCGGGCCTGCAACGAATGCGCCTTCGCCGCTGTCGACGGTCGAGCGCGGGTTGGAATCGCAGAAGTCACCGACTACGGCCGGCGCGCTCTGCACATTAACTTGACGGGGAAATCCCATGTCTTGCTCCTGATCTGAATTGGATTAGCGGCTGCCAAGGCGATTGGCGTCCGGGAACACCTCGCTCATGTCGGACGGAGGCGTGATCGCGCTGTCCGATGCGAGGCCCGGCTTGTTGTCGCCCGGCTTCGGCTGCGCTGCGAGGATGTGGCGATAGGCGCTCGGATGAACACCCTTGACGTCGACCTTCAGCAGTTCGAGCGCAGCCTTGTAGACGGCGTCGGCACTGTCCATTGCAGCCAGCTTGCCGACGTACGGCTTGACAGCCTCTTCGGCTTCCGAAATGCCACGCAGACGGGCAATCGTCGAGGTCTCAACCTCTTTCGCGGTCTCTTTGCGAGCCGCATCAACGGCCAATTTGATGGCCTTGTCCATAGCCGCTACGTCCACTTTGTCATCCTTGTCATCGTTGGCGCCGGGGACGGCCGCCTTGTTCACATCGCTCTTGGGGTCGGCAGTCGCGGCGCCAGTGGTTTGCACGGGCTCATCCGTAGCGGCAGGCGCAGCCGGTGCTGCAGCTGGGGCGCTCAATGCAGCCTGGACCTGTGCGAGGTCTTCATCGCTGATCTTGCCGCGCAGCATGTCGAGGATCTGTGCGCACTTCGGATCGGGATCGTCCATCGCAACGTCGTCGTTGTCCGGCGTTGCGCTGTCGAGCTTGTCGAGGAGTGCCACGACATCCTGAAGGTCGGCGTCTTGCGCGAGATGCGGCTTGATTGCCGCAACAATCCCCGGCTTCTTTTCAAGCCAGTTCTTGCGCTTCACGCCCGAGAGGATCGTGTCCAGATTGAACGCGGCTGCAGCGTCTGCCGCCATCCTGGGCTGCAGGAAAGCCATAAGGGCTCCCTTCACCATTACAGCTTTCTTGCTGAGCTTCACTGTTTTTGCTCCATGGAGATTAAGTGAGTTGTCGCCGACCATAACGTCCGGCCCGGCGCGGCCTTTTTCTACTAGTGCGACGTGGTTGAACTTGATATCCCGCATCACACCGTCGTATTGCGCGCCCTCGTACGTTCCGGGCGTCATGTCGGCGCGGTAGTAGTATGCTGAGCTTAGTTCCTGCTGCGTCCCGTTCTCGATCTTGCGAATCGAGTCCTGCACTGACACCACCATCGAGTTATCGACGTACGGTGCATTGAATGCAGCATTGGTCCCGGTGTATCCAACAACGTTTTTCTGCTTTGGATCGATCGGGCTGACCGGTACATGCTCGTTGAGCACCGGAATCAGGTTCGCGGTGGCGACCGCTTTCTCAAGCTCCTGCGGGTCACGCAGAAGCATGTAGATGCGCCTCGGATCGAGGCCAAGCGATTGATACTCGGGGATCTCGTCGCCGCGATATGGGCAGATATTGGCCTTGCTGATGTGCGTCAGCGAGATATGCAGCCGTCCATCGTGGTCGTAGGTTCGAACACTGCCGCGATCAAACGCGAGTCGGTCACGCGAGGCGAGGGCAGATACCATCGCCTTGTCCATCGCCATATCGTTGGCGGTCTTTTTGCCAGGCGCCATATTCACCACTTCGCGCACGCCAGGGTGCAGCGGTTCGGGTGGGCTGTTGAGAGACGCCCATACGAATTTGGTGTGCTCGCCCGGGTCAAGCTTCGGCTTGAACTTGTGGCGGATGAACTGCCGGAAGGTAATGAAGTCGACGTCTGAGCCGCCGTCATCCTTGCTCGATGTATCGGCGATCTTCGACAGTTCGCCGTATGGACAGGCACCGATCTCTTCCGCACATTCGCGCTTTGCGGTCTCTTCGGGCGTTTCGTCATCGTCCGCTTTCCCGCCGGGCAGATCCCACTCGTTTGGGTGGTTCGATGTGGGCGAACGCAGCAGGAACAGCACTTCGTCCTGTGGGGTGATGAGCATGATCCCGGCGCCCTTGATGGCTTCGTCTGTAGCGGTCTTGGGCATAGATCAGAAATGAGAAGAGCCGCACGGTGACGGCTTGACAGATAGTTGTAAACTATGGATATGGAACAGATCCCCGGACGCCACGAGGCGCTTTGCCGCGCCTATACGATGCGCTCCCTTAGGAATGAGGGCGTGTATCTGTTCACGATTGCGCGGATGTTCGGGTACTCGGTGCAGAGCGTGCAGATCATGATCAAGTGGCACGAGCGGCTGTATCCGGTGATGCCGGAGCGGGATCACGTGTTGCCGGTCGATCCGTTGCGGGATTGGCACAACCTCAAGCCGCCGTAGTCAGTCTTCGAGCCCAGGTATCACACTGCGGCTCACGCACCGGCAATTGATCAACTGCCCCGGCCAAATATATTCGCCGTCGATCAGCATGCCTTTCGACACGTCAAACACTTTTCCGTCTGCGTCTTGATGCGACTTGCGTGGCTCTTTGCCGCCGTGGCTGTGAAGCCATTTAGCGGTTGTGATGCCTAGCGACTGTTGACGCACCCGGGTAATGTTCGCGGTGCACTTGTTGTTCTCGGTGCGCGCGATCAGCGCCGCTCGGCGCCTCGTGATCCCGTGTCGTTCCTGCAATTTTTCGGACAGATACGACAGGTCGCGGCCCGACGCCACGCTGCGCATCACCAAGCCTTCGATGTCGGCCAGATGATCACTGCCGATGTTCGAGATCAACTTGACTTGCTCACCAATTGTGGCTTGGAGTACGTCATTGGCCTCGCGCGATAGCTTGAATTCGACCGTGAATCCGGCGCGCTTGAGGATGTCCCGCAGGGCACCATCTGATCTACGCATGGCATTCTCGGAGAACCACTTTGCGAGGTCGGGCGCGGCATCGTCAAAACGCTTTTGCCAGTAGCGGCTCAATTTCCCCATCGCCGCGCGCAACGTTGCGGCAGGGCTGGCATCCTGCGCGAGCTCTGGAGGTGTGGCGCGATATGCCGCGGTCAGCCAATAGACGAGCGACTTCTGCATCGCATCTACCAGCGCGTCAATCTTCTTCTGGTAGGCGGCCGTCAGGCCCGCGTTTGGATGCACTGGAGCCAGCACTACAGGCTTTCGGCTAGGCGCGCGGAGTTGCGGCATCTTTTTCAACGCGTGGAATCAGCGCCTGCTTGACGAGTTTTGCAATGACCAGAAGCGAGTCGCCAAAATGCTCATAAAACGATGTGGCATCCGCCTCGAAGGGGACCGCGCGCTCTCGCATGACCGTTTCTCCCGCTCCGTCCTCCACGCGAAACACGATGCGATAGCGGCTCATTACGCCGCCTCGGCTGGTTCGGCTTCACCCGTCTTAACGGCTTGCGGCTGCTGCTCGAGCGGGTCCAGACCGAGTTCATTCGGCCCAGGATCGCCGTTCTGCGTGACAGGCTCAGGTAGCTCGCGACTCAGATCGATGCCGTGATACGGCGAGTCTTCCTCGTCGGCGATGCGCGTGCGCACCTCTTCGGGGAACAGCACGCCGTTTGTGATGTGGATCTGGTCGGTCTCGGCTTCGGTCTTGCGGATCGTCGCGCGCTGCTCGTCGGTGACGACCTTAAGCTGGTTCCACTCAAACCCGATATCTGGATCAATCTCGCCGAACTTGCTTAACTGCACCAGATTGAGCACCTTGGACACGTGCGGCGAGTAGATTTCCTGATTCGCCGCGGCGGTGTCCTGGAATATCTCGATCTCGTCCTGTGATGAAGCATTCAGGCCGGCGGGCGTGATACCAGTGAGGTAGACCAGCGGCAGGCCAGTCGGAGCGCACATCTGCTCCTGGCTCTGCGCCTGAAGCTTGTCCAATCCAGCAATCGGAGCGGAGACGTTGGAAAAGTCTTCGTGCTCCTTGTCGACCCCCATCACGCCGTGATTGTCACGACCGAGATTAAAGATCTGCAGGCGGTTGTAGAAGTTCTCTGCGCCGCCGGCATTTAGCACCTGCGACATGTCCGTCTTCAACACCCAGACCGTGAAGGCGTGGATGATGTCTGAAACGCTCTGACGCGTGCGAAGCCAGTTATCGACATATGGCTTGACCATCTGTGACAGCGACAGGCCAGCGAATGCATACGCTGGCTTGAAGATGTCCGGCACTTTGCGCGTGACGATGGTCAGCAGGCGCGAGGAGTGGACCTCCTTGCCCATGACATACCACGACATCGGCTTGTAGAAGGTCGGATCAAGCGGGTCGTTCGCGTTATACCGGTTCGGATACGACCAGATCGGCTCGATAACCGTGAGCCGTTTGAGCGAGCCAATCCCAACCTTGGCCGGCGACTCGATCAGTTCGGTCTTCAGTTCGTCCGGATCGATCTGGGACGATTCCAAGCCCATCTCGATGAAGATCTGCGAGCGACCATACAGGCCGTCCTGCTGAATCGCCTCGCGGAAGACCGCTTGCACATTCAGCCGTTCGAACTCGGCCTCGATGACTTTGATCTTCTCTGTCTTGTCGGCGTCGCCTTTCGCCTTGATCTTGATCCACTTGCGGGTCATTTCCCGCGCGTAGACCTCGGCAGGGCGGCGAAACTCAGGAACCTGAGCCCATGCGGAGAGGATCGTGAATCCCGGCCATGTATAGCCCTGGCTGAAGATGTCGTCGCCACCGTACTCCCAGCTATTGGCCGCGGCGTTGACGTCGAAACCCGCGTCCATCGCGAGCTTCTTGCCAGTCGTGCCATTCGGGAGCACACCTTTCGGCGGCTCGTACGGCGCGAACAGTTCCTGCTTTGTCACGCGCGTCGGCAGCTTATGACGCATTGCTACGACAGCATTATCGGACACGCGCATCCCGGCAGGCTTGACCTGTGCCGGCGCAATGGCTGGCCTCAGTTGTGCGGGTTTGCGGAGTTTGCGGGTCATGTGCGAGAAAAGCCAATAGCGAAACAGCGATTAATTCCGGCGATTTCGAGACGCCATGCCTTGAACAGCCAGACATGCCCCACTTTCGTGAAGCTGATCGGCCCAAGCCTCTTGTGAGATTGGCTCATCGTCTTTGGCCCATTGAGGCGAATTGTTTAACGGCGTCGGCGGTGACGACCATAGGGCGAAGTCCGCCCAGCATGTCGGAAATTGCGTCGACCATCGGGTCTATCTGGTCATCGTGCGCGTGCGTATCGTCAGCAGTGAACGATTCGCACTCGGTCAGGAAGTCACTCACGAACTCGGCGTTTGCCGGCACGCAGACGTTGCCTGCATCGATCTGGCTTACCACGTCCATGACGCGCGTTAGCTTGTCTTTCGTGCGCTCGATGCCCTTTACAGGAATGCCGCCGTCAGCCTTGATTTCTTGAATCAGGCCAGTTCCGCTCGCCTTGTCTTCGACCAGCATCTGACGCAACATGGGCGCATCCGGATCGCCTACACCGATAGCAACGTGTTTGTTCCAGAAATCGATCGCACGGCGTTTCAACTCAGGCGCCTCCCACTTGCCGCGGATCATGTCGATCAGATAGATCCGCTTGTCCTTGCCATAACCCCAGCATTCGAAAACGCTGTAGTCATTGCGCTCTGCGGTTTTCTGAGCCGTATCGGCGTAGATCTTGCGGAATTGCAGTTGAGGCAATGCGCCATAGCGGACAAACTTGCCCGACTGGATAATGCCGCCACCCAGAGGAGTAGGGCGCTGCATGTATTGGCCGCTAAATACGTAGCGGTCAGCCTGCTCGGACGCCAGCAGGTCTTGAAGAGGTTCTTTGTACGGCCAGTAACTGAATCGGCCATGCGCGTCACGCTCCGAACTATCGACCAGCGGCTGGATCTGCTCAGGAAGATTTCTGACGTACTCGTCGTCAATGAGCGCTGGAATCTCGATGAACGTCCATTCGCCTGGAACCTTGCCGGCCTTGATGAATCCCGTTGGGTCTTCCTCAGCCAGGCGCTGCATGATAAGGACAATTGGCGTGTCCGGATTGGCTCGTCGGCTCTTGACCGTCGAGATGATCTTGCGGTTTGCCTTGTCCCGATTGGTCTTGCTGTACGCGTCTTCGACCTTCAGCGGGTCATCGATCAGGATGGCGCCTTGCCATCCTTCAGCCATGTGACCAGCACGAAAGCCGGTGATCTGACCGCCTAGCGAAGTAGCGTAGACGCCGCCGGCCTTCTTGCCGTTATCCTCGACGTTCCAACGCTTCTTCGAGTCTGCATCGCCGGCAATCTTGCGCGGCCATAGTTCCTGATACTCCTGCGATCGCACGACTTCGCGCGCTGTTTCGGAGTTCAGGACAGCGAGATCATCCGAATACGAGATGTGCAGGAAGCGGGCGCGCGCATTTAGTGCCAAGCCGCGGGCGATCAGGTTGATCACCACTTCTTCAGTTTTCGAAGAACCGGGAGAAACGTTGAAAACAACGTTCTTTATCTCACCCTGGATGACCTTCTCAAGGACGTAGGCAATGTAGACGTGGTGCCAGTTGACCCGGAAGTCGATGCCCTGGCGGATCCTGAAGAAGTGCTTCGTGAACTCAAGATGATCGGCCTCGAGCTTCAACCGCAGCCGGCGAAGCTTCTCAGCCTTGATCTGCTCCAGACTGGGCAGCGAGACGTTCGAGGACTTGGAGTTCTTCATCGGTCAAATCCGAAAGGTCGACCGGTGCTTGCTGCGTCTTGATCGGGCCGCCGTCTTTGCCTGTTATCTCGGCGTGCTGCGTCGATTTGCCAAAGCCGCGATCAAGCAATTCCTTGGCTGCAGCGATGCGCGCCTGGTCGTTTTCAGACGTGGTCAGAATGGTTGCGAGTTCTCGAATAGCCGACTCTGCGTGGACTTGCGCGAGTGCTTTGATATCCGCCGTGATCTTGTTGGGCACACCGGCTGGACGCCCCGCACCAGGTCGTTTCCCGCCTCTTGCCATTTGATTTACCTTGATATCTTTTCAAGAATCAACTTATTGGAGAATTTCTTTGCTTGTCGCTCGCGGCGCTTTGGGGGAATTCACCTCTACCACCGCATCCCATCGCTAAAGCACTGCACGAATGCGATGCCAAGGCCTGCTAACGCGAGAATGATGGCGCCCGCCGGGATGCCGAGTGACCAAAACACCCAGGTCGGAATGTGGAATGCGATGTCCATTGTGATCTATCGGCTATACCCTGTCACGCGGTGGAGAGGGGTAGGTTAGGCGGCTAGAAGAGCCGTCCGACACTCGCCGCGAACTCAAGCGGGTCTTTGGCGTTCTTGCGAAGGTTGCAGGTAGGGCAGGCGATGACGAGATTCGAAACTCTGTGCTCACCACCCTTGGACAGCGGCTGGTAATGGTCGATGTGGTAATCATCAGCACACTTTGTGCTGCACCAGTAGCAGACCTTCCTGGCGGCGCTCTCCCAAGCGGCAATGTCCTGCGCGCTATCGCCAGTTGCCTCTTGAGCTCGGCGCCGCGCCTTGTAATTGATCTTCACAATACGCATCAGGCCAGCGTTTTCAGCCCGCCACGCGGCCTTCACAGCAGACAAACGATCGGCGTTCTCGGCCCGGTACCGCTTGTCGTATTCTCTCTTCTGGTCTTTGACGCTGGCTGCGTAAGCATTGCGCTTCCGGATAAACTCCGGATCGTCTTTGACGCGCTCATATGCTGCCTTCTTGCGCGCCTTGATCTTCTCTGCATTCCTGGCGCGCGAGACTGCCGCCGTTTCGGCTATGCGATCTTTGTGAGCGTGGTAATACGTGTTTTGGCGTTCGCGTGCCGCCTCAGGGTCGGCGCCATAACGTGCGCGCGCTTTAACGTTCACGCATTCGCAGCAAGTCCAATTCACTGTTTGGCGCTCTGAGACGTGGCCCAATTTGCATGGGACGCCAGTGAAGTAACGCTTAAGACCGAGGGCCATCGCCTCATCTCGAGAGATTATTTTCATTTTCTGACCTTGATTAGGGGTCGATTGTTTAGGAGGTGTGGCAGACCGGTAATCAGCCGGCTTTTCGGGGTATCCCCCTAGCCACACAAAAGCTATTTTACTTCAACTCAGCATGTTGCTGTTGATGGTGATGCGGCTTACTTCGCCGTGTTCGCGGTGGTACGTGATGACCTTCGCGTCCCGTCCAGATATCCAGCCACCGCGCGCCGCATACGCATCAGGTGCCGCCAGCGTCCGATGCTGCTCAACCACCATCAGGTTGTTCTCTTTCACATCGATGCTGTGCAGGTGGCCCATGTGGGCGTAGGCGTACTTGGTGCGCCCGAACATTTCGCGGAACTGGGCCGCGAAGACTTCAGACACATTCGTCACCTTGCGCTTGTGGCCATGATGCACAAACAGGGCGACCTTGCCGAACTCATAGGCGTTGTAGGGGGAGGGACTGCGATCGACCGTTACGCGCGGGTCGTTTTCGTAAATCACCGCAATCCATTCTCGCAGCCAGATTTGCGAAACTGGGTCGTGGTTCGCATCCGCCATGATGATGTGTAGGCGCTTATGCTTCGCCAGCAGCATATCTATAACCGTTCGGATGATCCGGATAACCGCACGGACTACCTTGGCGAACCGCGTATCGACGTCGAGCAAATGTTTTGATGCCGGGGTAAGCGCTTCTATCCCGTCAGCGTGTAGCAGGTCCGAGATTTGTGCGAAGACCGCCGTTTCAGCGTCAGGCGATTGAGCAATAGCTTGTTCAAACCACTTCAGGATCATTTGCTCGGCAATATCGATATCCCACGATGCGCCGGTCTCTTCCTTCCAGGACAGGGCCCCAAAATGAAAGTCAGTTATGACATAGCAGTTCAGTAGATTGGAATTGCCATGCGCGGGGCCCGGCAACGGCGCCAATCTAGGCAACGTCTCCGCCATCGCGGCGCATGCTTCGCGGAAGATTTCCGCCTGACGCTCCGCATTGACTGCCGACTTCACCCACTGCGCGCGAGGCTTCCCCTCGTCGTCGTAGTAGGTCGACACGCCTTTGACCATGAATCCATCGGGCACCGCATGCGTCATATCGAAGGCCGGTGCATAACCTTGCTTCGCTGCCCGCTTCTCGAGACTATCCAGCGCGCGAATCACGACGCTGTGATGCAGTCCTAGCGCCTTGGCTGCGTGAGTGGGTTTGCCGTGCTTCTCGATTGCTTCGAGGAATTCCCTTTCACGGCTGTCGGCGAACTCACGTAATCGCGGATCGTATTGTCGTGCCAAGGGATTTACCTGGAATAAAAAAGCCGTCCGAAGACGGCAGCGACGAAGGGGATCGTCGAGAGGAGAATTCTGGCGGGCGGCGAAGGAATCGAACCTCGCTCGGCTCGGATTTGGAATCCGGCCTGCTCCCTGAGCTACCACCCGTGATGCTCAAAGGCTACTGGATCAGCGACTTTCGCCAATCAGTGACGCCCGAGAGGTACAAATTGAAGAGAGTGGCACAGAGCTTAAGACGTAGTCACCGGTTGACCTTCGCGAAGGTATGGGCGGGCGTACGCTACTGGTTTTTCATCTGTGCACTGGACTCTCACGGCTGACGCCTTGTTGGCCTGCCCCGGTAGCTCCCGAAGCCAAAGCGTCATGCGTGAAAGTGCTATTTGACGGTCATTTGATTTAACCGCCCGACTTATCAAATAGGCGCTTCCCTCACCCGTGACAAGCTGCCGGGCCAACCGGCTGGCGAGGGAAGCGGGGGATCACCAGACGAGCGGACGAATATCGCCCTCAGTCCTGTCAATCAGCCAGTCCGCCCATTCGGTATAGCCTTCTGCTAGGCCGATGTGCACGGTCGATAGCCAGAGCATCCATGCGGTAAAGGGATTCACGATAGAGCCAGCCTTCTAAGCCATTCGGATTCGTTCGGCTTGCGACTGGCGCAAGAGATGCGATGCGTTTTACTGGGCGGCCACTTGCGAGGCGGCTTCACGTCGCCGGAAGGGTAGGCAACCAAGCCATTAATCAGCCGTTCATAAGCTTTCGACTTGCTTTTACTCATGGTCGCCGCCTTTAGCGGGCGCAACGAACAGCGCTTCTGCCGCCTTGCGAGCTTCGCTCCAACCCTTGGTCGCGCCTTCTTCAGCCAGAAAATCTTCGAGCGTCTTTGTCATTCGGCGAGGTTGTTCCGGGATTGGGGCATTTCCCCATGTCGCCCGATCTCGCTTGGAAACCAGCGCGCGCGATTCATCGGCACGGCTCTTTTCCAATGCTCGCAACGGATCGCCGCCGAACGAACCTGAGAATGTGATTGAGCGGGCCATGGAATTGGTTCTGGAAATGACAAAGGCCCCGCACTGTTTCCAGTGAAGGGCCTCCGGTTGCTCATCGCCACATGGGCGCGAGACTCAAACAAGTTGCGCTTCATGCAGACGCAACTGTGGACGGGCTAAATGTACCGCTTCACGTAACGGTATTCAAGCAGTCCGTGTAACGGTTTTGGACTTGCTCAACTACCCGCCAAGAATACGTTGCCGGCGCACCGTTGGTTGAACGTTCCTTGACGATGACTTGCCCTGATTCCGCAAGCGCCTGCAGTACCCTATAAACGGCCATCTGCACGCGTTTGCGTTCTCGTTCGTCCGCCTTCTTCGGCGCAACGTAATTCACGATCTGGCGCATGCGAAATTCCCGGCCAGGATAGGGGGCAAGGAGCGCCATTGTTTCGGCTGCAAACTTCATTGAAATACCTTCGCAACACGTCGCTTAACGATGCCGAGAACAGTTTCATAGCCTGCGACATTGAGGACCATGTCTGGATCGTCGGCCTTGATCCGTTGGATGGCAGATGGGATTCCCTTGTTGCGCCCATACCGCCAAGGGGAAAGGTACTCGGCCTGTAGTACTTTGCGCTCGATCTTCCTCGCCACGTCGAATACCTTTTGCACGCGCTTAGCGTTGTCCTCGTGAATAGGCGCGGGCTTCGCATCAACATCGCCCGAATCCGGCTCCGGGAGCACCCAAGTGCCCAAGAAGCTGCCGGGCATAGCAGGGCATTCGGACGGGCCGGAATTCGCCCACCGGGCCCAGTTCCGCAACTCATGGTCAATCCAGTTTTCGTTCATGTGGAACCCCGACGCGATATGTAGTGAAGACACGCAGAAAGAACACAACCGGTAGACAATATTGTACCTAACAATCAGGACAACTACAATTGTTTGCAGTTGTCAATCAGCAAGTTGCGATCATTCTTCGCGTATCCCATGCTTCTTCTGAACAGCCAGCGCTTTCTCGCATGCCTTGCATCGCGGATAGTTGCCGGGCAGATGGATTTGACGGTCTACAGCGTAGACGCGACCGCATAGCGAGTGCCGTTCGCCATACCTGTTCAGATCTCCACGAAACCAATGCACCTTGTCGCCAGCGAATATTTTCATTCCCCATTGCGGGAAGCCGCGACCCTCTGCGCATTCGCCGCCAACAAACCCCTCGCGAATCTGGCCATCGATGAAGATAACCGGCTGCATCTCGCCCGGCACAATCGGCGTAAGTCGAATCACTCCTTTCATTCCTGCTCACTCCCAGTAACACCCAGCCATTGATAAGAGATACCGCCCACTTCCGCAAAGTCCGCCTCCCGCGCCACCTTGCATACCGGCATCGGCGGAACGTTGCGCACTTCGGGCAAGCGGTCGCGGTTTTTTCTTCTGCGCAGTACTGGCGGCGGCGTCCTGTGCACTCGCAGCAGCATCACGAGCATGAACGCGCCGAATGAGAGGACGCCGAGTAGGTAGGCGGCGATGTAGGGGAGGGCGCTCATTTCCGCACCTCAACCGAGCAAGTACCGGCCGGAGCGATGCAAAACTTGAAGTCGATGATGTCGGCCGATCCGAGTAGCCACACCAGGACGTATAGAATCCCGATACCTTTCAAAAGTGATCCGATCATGATTGAACCTCGACGCCGATTTCAATACGCTGCGCTAGCGCCATTGCGTTGTCGATCATCTGGCGTAAATTATTGCCGCGCCTTTCGCAGAAGTACTCTTCGCCGAACTCGTCTCGCTCGTGCGTCAGGATGCAGCCCGAGTCGAGTCGCGCCTTATCCTCCCGCAGCGACCGCACCTCCGCGATAAGGGCGAGGATTGCGGCGGGGTTGGCAGCGAGCGCATATGCTTCGTTCTCGCCGCTCGTGAACCCATACCCACCATCACATGCATTGCCGTTATCGCCATGACAGACGACCGCGTATTCTCCGTTCGGATAGTCGCCAGACACGATGTCGTACTTAACGGTGCCGTCGATGCGGTCGCCGCGCCACGGCCCAGGCGTCGCCGCTTTCGCCAGCGCTTCCAGTGCGTCGATGTCGATCATGCTTTCTCCTCGTCATTACCGCGCTTGAACACTTGATCCAGCGCGGCATTAAGTTTGTCGACATCCTCTTGGCTCGGCGGCGTCGGCGTCAATCCACGGCGATGCATTTCGCACCAGCAATAGGGATCGCCGCGCTGCTGGCCCATGCATGCACAAAGGTTCATGCTGCCTCCTGGTTGATTGAAAGTGACCATTGCTCCGCCATCGCGTTCGCGATACCTTCATATGTCTTCGACCGCTCCCTCGCTCTATCGGGCCCGGGCGGCATCTTGTGAATCCGATCCGCGCGACCGTCAACAATCTGCGTCGGCTGCAGCGCCGGAACGCCTCTCAACCAAAGACACGTCGCCTTTGTCTCGCCGTGCCCGAACTGCCAAGGCTGAATAACCTGATCAGGCTTTCTATACAGACTGCTCATGACCGACACTGGCTGCTCGAAAACCGTCTTTGGAATGTGGGCGGATCGACGTACGAGATTCATAAAGAAAGCCACGCCGGCTGCCTGCCTGCCATCCCTCCACTTTTCCGCGAAATGCTTGGCGCCGCTTACCGACGTGTGGGTACAGGGCGGGTGGAAAATAGCCAGATCCCATGGATAATCAATGACGTCGAATATGTCGCCTTCGTAATGTGGGCCGCGCGATCGCGTCGGCTGAAGATCGCATGAAAGGACCTTATGCCCGCGGGCGGCGAACGCATCGCGCACGGTTCCTGATTCTTCGCATCCGATCAATATGTTCAAGCGACCTCCAATTCTTGTTGTTCAATTCCCATTTTTCTAGCCCGCACCGGCCCCCACGCCTCGAATGCAACATCCCATGCGGCGAATTTGTGTTCGCGCAGCCCCGGGCCCTGATCAATCAGCGCATGGCAATTGGCGCACCCAGGCACGGTGAACTCATGCTTTGCCTTGATACCCATGCCCTTTCCATGTCGCGCTTGATTCGAGTGGCACGGCACAACCGTATCGCCGCCGCCAAAACAGCCGTGCATCCTGAGAAAGCACGGCTCACCGCGGCAAGCCGCCAGATACTTCGATCCCTCGGCTACCGTCACCTTCTTCCGGCTTACCCGCTTCCTGGCTTCCTGGTTGCGCTCGAATGTTTGGCGGTCGGGTAGTTTGAAGGGCGAGCGCTTGAGTGTGGACTTGCGCGGGCCGAATCCGCTGCGCTTCATTTCTCTTCGCTCCACATGTGGAGAAGAATCGCTATAAGCATCCCGAATATTCCGTGCTGGACGTCTCTGATCGACACAAAGGTTGCGGTCGCCATTGTGATTGCGCTGATAGCTTTCAGCACTTTATTGTAGATTTCCATTATGCAAACTCCCGCACCAAAGACTCATAACCCTGTTCCGCCGGCTCGCTCCACTGCACATCGCGCTCGGCCCCGAATGCGCTCATCAATTCCTGCAACTCCGACATTTCCGCCTTCGTCATCTTGCTTGTCGATTGTCCCAGCACCACAAAGCCACCGTCCAAGCCGGGCACCGCGCGCTGCTTCTTGAGTCCCGCGCTGAAGATGTGCTTCCAATCCTCCGGCGCGAGTTTCAGGCCGTGCCACTCGACCTGACGCGATATGTCGGTCAGCATTGCCCAGAGGCGAGCGTTCTGCAGAATGGAGCGAGTTGCGGGCTTCACTTCGACACAAAATCCGTCCGGCGCGCACCTAATCGCTTCGATAGCTTTTGAGCGAGCGGCAGGATGAGACAAAACAAACGCCTGCTTACCCATGAGAATCCTCCGATGGCCAGACCGCACCCTTGGCAACGCGACACGCGTGGACTTCGGTGATCCCAAATTCACTCGCCAACTCCTTCAGGGACGCGCCGTTTAATCTCATCAACCTCAGCCGGGCGGCCGACTCAATGGTGAGTTTCGCCCTGCCGTTCCTCGTCAGCGCCGGTTGCCGATTTTTCTGCACGCAGTCTTTGGCGTTGTCGAGATAAGTGCCAAGAAACAAATGATGGGGATTGACACATGCCGGCACATCACAACGGTGACAAATGACCATTCCTTTGGGGATTGCCCCGTTACGGGCTTCGTATGACCGGCGATGCGCGAATCCTTGCCGGCCGTTCGCCTTCATAAACCCATACCCTTGGTCATTTACGGCACCCATCCATATCCAGCAACCACATTCCGGGATACGCTCAATATTCATTTCGATTCGAACGGGAATTGGCGCCCGATAAGCGAGTTGCGCGCGACGCAATGGCCCGATTTGTTTTTTCTTTCCGCCCATCAGTAAATTCCTCTCCGAACGTCCGGCGCGTTGATAACGGCGCGACTGGCCATTTGACGCGCCGTTGCGTGGACTAGCCTGAATACCATCTTCTCGCTCAAGATTTCTCCCCCGCCCATTCCCGCACCTTTGAAACGAATTCCCGCACTGCTTTCCGCTCCCCCTCGTGAGTTGCCGCCTCGATCAATGCGCACGTGGCGTTGAAAGCGAATGCGTCTGGAAATCGGATTTGCCATTTCCATTCGCCGATGGTGAAGATCCCGACGCCACTCGTGCTTTCTGTGCCGGTGAATTTTGCTGTGAAGGTCATTCGACCTCCGCATTCAACTCAGCCCGCAGCGCGTCGAACACCTTCAGATGCAGCGCGCAGACGTCGCCATCGTTGACCAGCTCGCGCATGGTTTCGTAGTGTGCAGACAGGGCACCTTCGCTGCGATGCGTCGGAATGGATGAGCCGGCGTGGTCGGGGCGGCTGATGTGCCATGCGATACCGCCCAGCGCATATACCATTTCAAGTTCATTGCTGAAGCGGCAGTCATCGACCACAACCCGGCCGCCCATATCCAGCACGCCGCATACGGCGTCTTCCCACAGGCCGATCCAGAAATTGACGCCGATATGGTCTCTAGCCCATTCGGTGCCTAAAGTGACCATCGCGTGGCGGGGAGTGTGGCCGCATAGAAGGCCACTCGGCACTTCCTTCAGATGGCCTTCTAGTTCGTCATCGCCCAACCCGATCGCGCGCAACATATTCTTGAGTGGCCCAGCGAACTTCACGACCTGATAGCCGTGGACCTTGGTCAAATACTCTGCGACCGTGCTTTTCCCTGCGCCGGCATTCCCGACGAGAGCAATAATGTGGGGAAGGTCTTTCATGCCTGCTCCTTGTCCAGTCCGAGATAGGTGCGCCAGTAGACTTTGCCGGCCGGGGTTTTAAAGCCCCAGCTATTGCTTTTCTTGCCCATCACGAAGATGGACTTGGCGATCGTGCCTTGCGGCAGGATCAGGCGATGGAATGCGCCAGCGCGACGGAGCACGATTGCGCCGGGTCCGCGCCAGTAGATGTTGTAGCGCTTGGCCACTTCCAGCCACCAGCCATCGAGAACGAAGGGCGCTCCACTTTCGATCATGTCGAGCACTTCGAGATAGACGGTGCTGTCGGCATACTGCGCGTCAGGCTCGCAGACTTCCCAATAGCCACCTTCCAGCACGATCGACAGCGACCAAGACGGATGGTCATGCAAGTGGCGATCCGAATCGCTGCGCAGAATCGTGTGGGCGCGCACTGCGATGTGACGGCACAGCCAGCGGTAGAGCGCGCTGGATGTGGGCCGGAATCCTTCTTTCCAGAGCGGGTTATCCATATTGCGTTCCGGGCTTCGATAGCCGAAAACCCAATCTCGCAGCATGTAACCCGGCAAGTCGTAGTAGGGCGTGCTGCGCGCTCTCCCATGGAGCCACAGCAGAGGTTTAACGAGCAACTTCATTTGCAGCCTCCTTCTCTTCCTTCGAATCGGTGTGGGCGAGCGCGCGACGCTGGGCCCAGTAGACGAGCTCCATCAGGTTTTCGGGGCGCCCGCTAATGTTGAGATTGGCGGCCTTGTTGCCGACTTCCTGAGGCGTCAGGTCATGGGTGTACTCGGGGCTCATGGCATAACCCTCCAAAGAACAACGGCAATCCCAAGGAAAAATAGTCCGAGCCCGCCAAACGTCCACAGCAGCACGGAAGCTCCAATTGCCATGCCGGGCCATTTGCCGATGAAACCGACAGCGAGCATTCCGCTTACAAACATCAAAAGTCCGATCGCGGTCATGCGGCCTCCTTGTCATCCAACAGATGCTGATAGACGCGGCGACTAAGATCAGCGCTCGCAAAGTGCTGCGCCGGTTTGCCAAACCATGCGATCGAAATCGGGTCACGCGCGGGCAGGCGGTTGGCTTCCTCGAAGATCCGGCGGATACGATCGGCGCGTGCTTGCTTCTGCCGCGTCGACGGCAAGGTTCCCGCCTTGCCTGCTGCCCACATCGCCACATCCTTTTTTGAGCGTCCTCCACCAGACTTGTAGCTGGCAATATGGCAAAGCCCCTCAGCTTCGGCTCGGCGGAGAAGATCATTCGTCGCATTGCGGGTCATGTCGAGTGCAACGGCAACCTCGCCCGACGTCATCAGTTTCGCGCCAAGAACGTCCGGCAATCTATCGACGTGCTTCACGCGGCTCAGCCCCATCGAGATTGCCTTCCGGTACACCACGGACGCCGGGCGTCCAATCATCTTCGCGACGTCTTCCACGCTCGGAGCGGTGGGGTAGTGCAATTGCATGATTGCTTTCTCTTCGTTACTCCATTGCTTAGCCATTACGCAGCCTCCTTCTGATAAATGTACTTGTGCGCCACGTCGCTCGCGGTATGCAGCTCGCCGAGCGTGGCGAGCTTCAGTTGCTCGCGCCACATCTCGAGTGCGCTGCGTACCGCTTCCAGTTCGAGTGCGTCGAGCGCCATCGCCCCGGTATCGAGAAAGCGCTGCTTGACGGCTCGCATGCCGTCGAGCGCAACGACGAGATAGGGCTTTGCTTCCTCGCCGATGCCGCCGCCCGTAGCGAATACCCACGCCTGATTCAGCGTCCGCGCAAGCACGTCCCAGTTCTCCGGCGTGCCGCGGCCTTTCTCGATGGCGTCGATAGCGGAGAGCACAGGCATTTCCAGCCGGTCCACTTCCGTCGACCTCAGCGGCTCGCGCTCGATCTTCGCCGCCATTAGCCGGGTCATGACCGCGAGGTGGCAGACGGCGGTCTTGTTGCGGTCTATGTGGAGCTTGCGATTCTTCTGGCTGCGGCTCATGCGGCCTCCCTTTCTGCGTACTCTTGAATCCGCACAGCAATGTGCGGCACTGTTCCGTATTGCTTCGCTACCGTTGCGCTGACGATTTGTTTGTCGTCGACGTATGCGATTCCGTTCATGGCGTCAGCCACTAGCTTTCCAACGTTGTCCCAATCGGGTTTGACGGTGGCGCCGATAAGCCCCCTGAAAGCCAGATCCTTGCGCTTCTTCGACCAGCTCTCCGGGATCGGCATGTGGATCGTCAGAAGCATCGAAAGAGGGCGCTTGAAGGGCACCATGCCGGCCATTGCTTCGGCTGCTGCCATCTTCACCAGATTCTCATAGCTGACTGTCTTAGCCGGCGTATAGGTCGACACAAAATTGCCGCGGCGTGCGAAGCGGGGTCGACCTTTTCCTTGTGGGACGCCGGGAACCGTAAAGGCCACCCCGTAAGCACTCCTACCCACCATATTGGCTACCTGTTCCATATTCATTTCGCTTATCCCCGTTCTTTCCAATACCCCGTTAGCCCATCCTTCAGTTGCCGCTCTGCCGCTTCTCCGAATGCCTTGCGCATGTCTGCCAGATATTCGCGGCGTTGCTGCAATGTCCATTCGGCGATTTCCTCGAGTACTTCGCGCAGTCTCGTTGGGTCGCGAATCATGCATACTCAGCTCGTCTGACTTGAATCAGCTTTTGGCACACAGCCATCAGCCCAGCACGAACATGCAGATCATTCGCATCCTCGCCAACTTGGTCGCTCATGCAGTAGGGCAGGCCGGTTTGTTTGGCGGCCTTTTCGCCGGCTTCCGATACGTCGTTATCTGCGAATACGAATTTCCGGCCAGTGACGGACGGCGCAACGAAAGCCATGTTTGAATCCGAGAAGCAAATCAGTACCGAGGTATTGAGGCGCATCTGGCGAATTGCCATTTCGATTGACAGGCCCGTCACGTACCCCTCGCAAAGAACTGTTTCGATAGCGCGAGGAGGGCCGATGCGAAGGACCGCACCCTTAGCACGCATTCCAGACAGCATCTTTTTGTCGTAGCGGCGGTTCTCATAATCCCAGCGGATAACCTGGGCGCCCTGGAGATTCCCAGTCAGAGAGCGCATCGGCACAAATAGACCGCCATCCGGCAGAACTAGCCCGCGTGCAAGCGGCAAGCCCTTAAACTGAAAATAGCTATGCTCATCAAGCTTGGCCGTCGTCAGCAACTCCTGTGCGTGCTGTGCAGTGCGCCTGTAACGCTCCACCTTCTGGCGACGCTCCATCTCCTGCTTGGTTGCGAAGGCGCGCTTTTCCTCATCCGTCCACGGCTTCGCGCTCGGATCGTTGAACCACTTCGGTTCAGCGTCGCCATCCCAGGCAAATACAAAACCACGATGCCCATCCCACAAATAGGCACCGTTCGTGCTGCGCGGGTGCTCGGCCGTGCCACAACGGCGGATTCGGCCGGAGTCATCCAGACGGTTGATCAGAACGCCGTGCGATTGAGCAAAACTAACGAAATCAGCCATTTTTCTTCCCCCTCGCTGCGCGAAATGCAATGTCCATTTGCTTGATTTTGTTGATCGTGTTGCGCTCAACCTTCACATCGGGAGCAGTGCTCACCTTCCAATCCTTGGGCGGTTCCGTATTGGTGATTGCCTTATACAGATGCCATGCGCGGCCCTGCTGCTTGTCAGGGTGGCTGTGCTCGCGCGCGTAGGATGAGAGCTGTTCCCAGAGATGGCGCTTGTCGTCGGCCAGTTTCTTCTTGCCGAGCATGACTTCGACCATCTCGCCGGGCTTCGTCTCGACCAGGGATTGCGTTTTCGTCTCGAAGCCGCAAGCCATGCAGCGCTTTCCGAACGGCTTATAGCCGCAGGAAGGGCAGGCGACGATTTCCTTTTCTTCGTCGTCACGGCGAATCTGCTTGTCCAGCTTTTCGCCCAGATCCAACTCGTCGAGACCGTTGAAATAGATGTCGGTGTAGTCATCTAGGAACCGAAGGATGTTTCCGCTATGGTCCAAAAGCAAGCAGTCGATCTTGCCGGTCGCTGGCGAGGAGCGAAGTCCGCGTCCCCACATCTGGATCGCCGTGCTAAGCGATTTGCGCAGCGGGCGGCAGTCAACCACGCATGAAACATCCTTGACGTCGAAACCCTTAGCCAGCGCCTCAACGCTAATCAGGATGCGGATTGCCGAGTCGTGCTTGCAGTATTCCTCGAGTAATACCTTCCGCTCCGCCTTCGAAGTCTTTGATGTGAACACTGCGGCCATCACGCCGAACTCGGAGAACTGCCGGCAGATTTCCTCGCAGTGAGCGATGTTCGATCCGAAGACGATCGTCTTGCGGTTTTCGCCGTACTTGATCCATTCAGTAACTACGTCGCCGACGATATCCATACCGCGTTCGGCGGCAGATTCGTCCGTCCATTCGCCGCCACTCGTGGCCGCGCCTCGCATGTCCGTTTTCGTGCAGCTGAGTACGCGCATCGGTACAAGCTCGCCCGCCAGGGTGATCTTGTTCATCGTCGTGGCGTTAATCAGGTTGGAGAACAGTTTCCCCAACCCCTTAGAAAACGGCGTCGCGGAAAGTCCCACGGCCTTAGCCGGATTCGATTGGATGTGGTCGACCCACGTCGAAAGCTGCGTGTGCGCCTCGTCAACAACGATCAGATTCGCACGTGGCCAACGATCCCGACGCGCCAGAGTCTGGGCGCTCGCAATCTGAAACGGCATGTCATTCTGACGCCAATGATCGGACTGAATAATGCCGTGATGGATCAGACCGAAAGCATCCGCCTGCTGGCTAGTTTGGTCGATCAGCGTTGTTCGGTCACAAACGAAGACGGCGCGCTTACCGTTTTGTAGAGCCTTCGAGATAATCTTGAGACCGAGATACGTCTTGCCGGCACCAGTAGGCGCCATGATCATCTGGTTCTTGTGGCCGGCGACCCAGCCATCGTGAAGGCGCTGCTGGGCGACCGTCTGAAAACTCCGCTCGGGCGGGAAAGTCAGCGTCTCGTAGTTCGGCTCAAGGTCGAACAAGTAGGGTGCGTCGATAATCATGCAGCCTCCTTCTCGAGTTTTGCCAACTTCTTCTGCAAGCTCTTGACCATGCGGATTGCCTCATTCTTGGCATTCATATGGCTATCACGCGCCTCTTTGAGAGTCCGGACCTCAGCCTTCAGGCAGCCGATTTCTTCAGCCTGCTGCGCGACCAATTTCAGCGCTTCGCCCAACTTGTCGTCGGAAAAGGCGACCTCAACCAATGCGTCATACGCTTCGCGATCCGATTGCTCTTTCTCCTCGAGGAACGCCAGTTCTGCGGCGCTCGGGCCAAAGTCGTCGGCGTCGCCTTCGTTCGCGGGTGTAGCCGGTTCCGGATCGGATGCTTTGGGAGACAACTGCTCGACGGCTTTGGGAAGACTGACTTCGCCGTGCGCCACCTTCTTGGCGAGTTCGGGGCTTGCCTTGGCGACCTTGTCGGCCATTTTTTGGGTGCGCAAACTAGCGCCCGACTCAGCCGCGCGCTTTTCTGCGGTATCAAGGTGCAACGTTGCACTTTGATTGGATTTGCGGTCGCCACCATGCGGCTGGGCTTTGGCCCAATCCTGCGCACTCGCCACAATTGCTGCCTGCTGGCCTGTCGACAGGTGGCGACGATGCAGGTTCGCTGAAAGCACATACGACACGATGCTTCCGCCATCGAACTCGACGGTCGTCGGTTCCACACCAATTTCTACGCAAGCGCGGTAACGGTTGCCGCCGTCAAGGATCATCCCGTTATGAATGACGATCGGCTGACGCAGGCCGTTTTCTGCAATGTCAGCCTTCAGCGCCTCAAACTCCGCTCCGACTATTCTCGGAAAGAGAGTGCAGAGCGGATGAAGTTGCAATTCGGTAATCAAGTTACAGCCCCCTCAGATCAAAACGTTCAAACATTCGCGCCACCGTGGTCATGCTCAAAAGGTCTCGGCAGTACAGCCAGACCAGCGTTCTCTTCAATACTTTCTTCACTCCAGCCTCCGTTTCTCCAGGGCGGACCCCGACTAATGCAGGGGTTGGGGTGAAAGCTCCGACCGGCCCCTGCGGCGGTGAGGAGTCCTATGCGCGTCGATCAAGGTGCAACGTTGCACTTTGATTTACCGCATAGTCAGTGACACTTGTCGCAAAACCGGTCGATATCGAACGCTGCCCGTCAACTCCAGAAGGCCACTCTGTCTCCACCGTACCCGGCGTCACCCCTTTCTCGCGTCGTTCCTGGCCGGGCGTCTGTGTCCGCCTAACCCCGAGGTCCCCTGCAAGCACCCCGACCTGTCCTGCGCGCTTTTACGGGGCTCGCCACCCGGTTGTTTTCTCGTCTGCCAGCCCTACAGGCCCAGTTGCATTTATTCGCCCGGACGAAAGGCGTTTTGTTATCGGTTCAAACCCTTCTCAAACTCCATCTTTGCTACCTGTGCCGACGAACGAGCCTGAATCTCAGCCTTCAGGCGCCGCCATAGCGATGCGCGTTCTGTCAGGTCCGTACAGAGCACCAGCGCCGCCCCAAGTTGCTCTATGCGGGCCTCGCGCTCTTCGTCAGTAATGGCTTGCTCACGTGCGTTCATTTCAACCCCCGAAGAGCGGAATCAGGATCGACGCCACGAAGCAGGCGCCGCAGGCGACAACACAAAGGACGAAAATCGCGGTGCGCATTAGGCTGCCCTCGCTGCCGCAAGTTGTTCTTCAAGTTGCCGGATCTTGGCGTCCTTCGACTCCACCAGATCGCAGCCGCTGTTCATTGCCTCAAACTGGACCGGGGCACGGTTCCCACACAGGCGCATGAGAGCCAGGCGCTTGTGCGTCGGGAAACCCGCCTGGCCCTGCATCATTCGGGAGAAATGCCCCTTGTCGATTGACAGTTCCTTGCTGATGTACTCGTGCGTGAAGCGGCTCAGTTGAATGCACAACCGGATCGCATCGAGTTCGTCGTCGCACATATTCAAAAGCTCAACCGGAACGTTCTGAAGCTTCTTCGGCTCACCATGAACTGCCAATTCGCGTTGCATTTTGATTCCCCTTGCTGAAGGTTGAATTTCGTTGACGGTCCCTTGCAAACAAAAATGGAGTCAGTTCAAAGCACTCCATTTCTTAAACCGATCCAACTTATGAACAACCCCCAACTGCTTCGTTATGTGTTGTTGTTAGATTGCTTGCCCGTTCATACGGGCTTCTTTGGTCTTCTTGCTACTACCGCCAGTAATGCGACCCGGCGAACACAGAACGACGCGCAGCGTGACCCAGTCCTCGTTGGGATTGAGTTCTTCGCAGCGGACTCCTGTAACCTGCTCGATAGCGGCGCACATACCAGCATCGCTTACAATTCCGGTCTTCTTCCAGTACGCGACCATTTGCTGGCTGGCTCCAATCGCGGCGGCGAGCTTGACCTGATTCCCGGCTATTTCGATAGCCTTCTCGATGCCCGTCTTTGCGTCAGTGGTAGGTGATTTCTTCATGGCTCGCGTTCTGTTTGTCTACAAGCGTATTTGTAGCATAGGGCGGACGAACCTACAAGCACTTTTACAGCCATTTGGTACAAAATCTTTTGTATGAAAACGTACGCAGACCGCCTTGAATGGGCCATGACGTGCGCAGGATTGAATCCACGTACCGACCAGAGCGAACTGGCGCGACGTGTCGGGGAAGGCGTCAAGCCACAGACGATTCAATACCTGCTGAACCACGATAAGAATGCGAAGTCCAGCAGATACACACCCCAAATCGCGACTGCATTGGGCTGTGATGTCATGTGGCTTACGAATGGCTCAGGCCAAGCTCCAACACGTCTGTCCAAGCACATTTCAGCAACTACTGATATCTCGAAAAAAGAGGAAATCTCGGGCATCATTACCAGTATCCCTGTAAGCAAAGGAACTACTATCGGTAAGGATGACGAGGTTCACCGGCGAGCAAGGGATGCGGAAGCGCCGCGAACCGGAGACAACTTCACGGCGGGGCCTGGTCTAAGAACCAGGCTCTATCCAGAAATTTCGTGGGTGCAAGCTGGCATGTGGACCGAAATAGCAGAAAACTTCGTCCCGACAGATGAGGTGCAGCAATACCCTTGTCATATAGACCTTGGGCCGGATGGATACGTATTGAGAGTAGAGGGGTTATCAATGACGGCGCCGCCAGGCGTCATGCCTACATTCCCGCCAGGGTTCCTTCTGTACGTCCGGCCTCATGAGGACGCGGTGCCCGGTAAATGCGTGATCGTGCGGCGCAATGGCAACACGGCCACGTTCAAGAGGCTCACCATGGTGGACGGCGAGCTGTACCTGGAAGCGCTGAACCCGGACTGGCCCAACCGGTATATCAAGCTGCAGGCTGACGATGAGTTCTGCGGCGTGGTTATGCATGCCGGATTCGATTTGTAGCGAACTTACAACATCTTTGTAAATAGCCCCGCCCGGACGGGGCTTTTTTACGTCTGCGCCTACAAAAATAATTGTTGCCACCCCTTGCATTGCTACAAGGCAGTTTGTAGAATGACTTCATTCGCAGCACAACACCACATCGCAGCAAGCAACACCGCAGCAACTACTAACTGGAGAGCGAGCATGGACACAGACCGCCGAGTTTGGAAAGTGACCTTCCGCGATGGAGCGTGGGTAAAGATGATCGGCTTCGCTGACATCGAGCGCGCATATGAGCAAGCCGGTCATGAGTTCGGCGAGTTCGCGACGATGGAATCGCTGCCGGAAACGGACGCTGCCGTGATGTCTTGGAGTTCCAAGGTCGCCAAAACTGAGCGTGTCAAGGCCGCAGTCCTGAAGCATACCGGCCGCAAGTTGCCAGACACAGCTGTGCATATTTCGCAGTACGCGTTTCGCCTCTTCGCATCCGATTCCGAGGGCATCTGCGTTTTCTCGGATCGGGTGATCACCGGAGAGGATGAGCTGTACCGGCTCGGCGTTGACATGCACGGCATGGCGCTGGTCGCAACCGCCTAAAGGTCGAAACCGCCGCAGATCACCGCGGCAACAAGGGGAAGGGGATGTACCTAATCAATCTGATCGAATTTCTTCAAGCCCGCGATCCGTCGCAGTCTGTGAAGATTGGTTTCGGCAATCCGCATAGCTACCGAGGCTACTACGAAGAGTTGGCGTTCGAGAAAGTGCGCGATACAACCGTTGGCGCAATGCTCGAATCTGCTCAAAGCGCAAGCGGCCGCACGCTCACCGGCTACAAGGGCGGCGAATACACGATGGGCGATTACACAAACTGCTGGCTGGCGCAATACGGCGAGGCAAGTCAAGAGAGCATCGGAATAACCCTTTTGCAGTTCATGCTCGGCGAGATTTGAAAGCTGCTCTCAGCGCCCAGTCTCGAGATTGGGCAGTGCGAATAGCGCCGCAGTAGAAGCACAACGCGCAACGGCGCACCGGGAAGTCTCCGGGTTCTTTAACAATGCAGCTTCGAGTATCGCCAGTGCTGGCGGCTTTCCGAGAAGTGACTCGCCCTAACATTATTGGGAAGGAGAGCGTAAGGCTAGATGAGCCGCCAGCCCTGACGACATTCGATCACTGCAACGGATTGCGGACGAGTACCGAAAGGGAATTCCCGCACGGCGCATGTCGCGTCGTTAATCGAGATGGTGCATCCGAGCCAGGCTGAAGTACTAGCTGCCGGGACTTGTACCGCTACTCGATATAGACCGCCAGACCGGCCAAAGATGCACGGTCGGTCTGGATGCAGTTTTCATCGATGGTGTACGGAAGTGGATTAACCGGACCTTGGGTAATGGGTCTTCGCTGGTTCGAATCCAGCCGCCATCGCTGAACACTGAACAGCAGTTGGGGAAGGTGTAGCTCAGATACCGAATGGGGTTGCCTGACGAGGCAGCCCGTGTAGGCGAAGGGATGCAGGGGTGAAAGAGAATGATCGCGCCTAGCTAGCGTGGATGACTCCGGTAAGCCCGTAATCGCTTCGAGAGAGCACTATCCACGCGGGTAGAGGTCGCGCACTGCCACCTTCCCCAACTGCTGAATTCCTCGCCCTGCGGACAAAGGGGCATTCGACCGGCCATCAGGCCATAGCGATAGGGGATGCCGCCCGCTAGGCGGCTTAGCCAATTAGTACTACTCAGCGCTGCGGCGCACAACGGAGAATCACATGAGCGATCTGATTAACCAGATTCGTGCAGCGCAGGTTCGGGCTGCCGAGGATGCAGTTCTGGAGAGCCTGCGCGGAACCGGGCTGATTGACGACGCGGCGTACGAAGCGGAACAACTTCAACGGTTGAAGCGCAATGCGCTGGACCTGATCCACGCTGCAGAGAAGGCGGCCTACGAATACTTCAAGGCTTGCCCGGTCGGCGTCGAGCGGACGCGCGCACATGACGTGTTCGAAAACATCCGCAACGCAACCAGAGTGTGAGCCCACCATGACCGCCCAACGCGCAGTACACAACATGATCCACCTTCACGCGAATTCATATGCCGAATACACATGGTGGCTAGGACGTTGGGTGTATCGGCGGACGGTGGACTTTCGAAACGTAGTTTTGCAGTGAGGGCAGCCATGAACATCTACCTATGGATAGCCATCCTCCTGCTCGCCGATGGGCTGCTCGTGCTGTTTGTGCGCGGCTCCGATGAACGTCGCGGCGAGTCGCAGAAGCGGAAGACGGAATGGAGGCAGGCGTGAGAAAGCAACGCGGATTCACTCTGCCTGAACTGGCTTCCTGTCTAGGGGCTCTGCTCTGCTTCGCCGGCCTGTTCTACGTGCTGTTTGCTGGCGACATCAAAAAAATCTGGCGAGGCAATCATGAGTGAAGCATCAGAGAAGTGGCTGGCAGACTCCCGCGCGTGGCTTGACGAGCAGCAGAGCAGGCAGCGCGAGTTGGATGAGGCTGCTTGGCTTAGGTTTCGGGCCGCCCTGCTGGCGCCGTTGGACTGAATCAACAGCCACGCGAACCCGGCGCTTAACCGGGTGCCCTGAGCGGATCGCATCGGCGGTGGAAACACCGGGCAACGCAGAGTACATGCCCTAGCTGCGCTGGCTACACCGATGGGCTGTGTCGAAGTGCGATCCACTGAGGGCAAGCCAATTTCAACAGAATTGAGGACTGCTATGGGTAAATTTAACAATCAGGCAATTTGGCCCGGCTACGACAAGTGGCTCGACAAAGACCTGGACGCGTACTACGAAATCGAGCCGCCACTCACCGACGAACAGCGTGCGCAACTTGAAGAACTGGAGCGGGATCGCGCGGAGGCACGATGGGCTTACGCGCTCCCCATCACCCGCGTGCGGCTGTTTGATGAGGTGGAGGCTACGCGATGAAAACAAATGGACACGTTTGGTATGGCTACGACGACGGAGACCATGTTCCGACATTGCCACTTGTGATGGAGCGAAGGGAGTTCAACCTGAATAACCCGTACACGGTCGAAGACGCTGAAGGTTGTGTGATCGCGGCGTTTCGCAATCGCGCCGATTTGGAGCGTTTCATGACTGAAACCAAGAAACGATATGAGCTCGGTGATCGGAAGCGGAGTCAATCATGAGCCTAACCTACTTCCGTACCGAAGACGCCGAAGTGACTATCTCCGACGTTGGTCAAGCCGCGCTCGCCGACGAGCAGCGCCACGCTCACGCAGAGATCGTTATGTGGACTACCGCCGCCAGCTTGATCGCCATTGCTGGCTTGGTGCTTAACAAGATTATGGAGGCCGGACATGTTTGACGAAAGGCAAGAACTGAGTATCACCGCTCGGGCGCACAAGATCATGAACGCGACTCGCATGATAGACGACGTCGCAATGGTGCTACGCGAGGTCAACATGGATCGCCTGGCTGGTCGGTTGGAGGGTGTCTCCGAGTTCATCAATGAGATGGCAGAGCCAATCCCGAAGATGGTCAGCGATGACCTGAACGAAAACATCGCCCACGGCCAACACATGATGGGCGGCCTTCTGATGCTTGCACTCAAACAAGGCGAGGAGCCGAAATGAGCTTTCCTCGAAATACGCAGTACGAGCGCCTACGTGCGCCACGCACCCTGAGCGACGCGTTCGGGCCATACGCACAACTTCACATCCCGCCGAAGCGCTACAACCTGCGCGGCTGGTGCTGGGCGATTGGGTATGGAATCGGCATTGGAGCGCTGCTCTATGTCGTTGTTCTGGTCAAGGTGGGATCGTGAAACCCCTCGCCGGCAAGCGCTGGTTCTACTCGCTAGGGTGGCGCGCATTCGTCAATCATGGGCAGTGCCGAATCGATTCAAATGTGCCGATGTGGGCTATTCGGGCATTCGAGCGGGGATATGAAGATGCACGTTGGGCGAGCGCTGTGCAGACCGTCAAGACGTGGCCTATTGCCAAGTTAGCAGAGGGTGTGCAATGCGCCTAGTAACACACCTCGACAACTTCGCCAAACGCCACAAGATTCTCACGGCCATTGGCGTAACGCTGATTATCGCCGGATGCCTTCAATGGGCATACCAGGCTGATCAAGACAATACCGCCTCGCTGCGATGGCAGTTTGTGGCTCAACAGAGGAATCAGACATGAAAATCTCTATCCCCGGTTTTATCTACGCCAAGGGCACGCGTCACCTCGACGTTGCTACTTTCAAGATGGTTGAAGGCCCGGAGTACTCGTTCTGGACGTCAGGCGATCTGCATAAATCGGAGCATTTCCGCGATTTAGCGTTGGTCGGCCCGCACGAAATCATCGCTGATATTCCAGACAGCTTCGACCCTCGCCAGCAACTAGCAGAGAACCTCAAGGCCGAGAAGAAACGCTTGATGGCAGATTTCAACAAACGCATCACAGATATCGACCGCCAGATTCAGGAGTATCTAGCCATCGAGGCCGTCTCATGACTAGCGATGACGGCCCAGGGTGGCGCCAACAGCAGGAACAGGAAGAGCGTGAACAGCAAGAAGCCGTAGAGGCGCTTGGCTGGTTTGAAACCTTCGGAGCACAACATGACAGCAGAAGCAGCAGAATCGAAAAAGACAGGGCTTCAACGCCTGCGCGAGCCATTCGCGGAACACCAGATCAGCACGAAGCCGCAGCCGACGAAGAAAGACAACCCGAAGGGGAGATGTCCGGAGTGCGGCGGCTGGCATGGCCTCCCGGCGATCCATTTGAGTTACGTGGGGCATGCAGCCCTGACCGATCGGTTGCTTGAGTGCGATGAGCACTGGACGTGGGAGCCGCTTTCCTATGGGCCGGATGGTCTGCCGATGATCGACCAGTCGGGCGGCATGTGGATCAAGTTGACCGTGTGCGGATTAACCCGGCTTGGGTATGGTGACGCCCAAGGTAAGACCGGCCCTGACGCGATGAAGGAGCGCATAGGCGATGCGCTGCGCAATGCGGCGATGCGCTTCGGCGCGGCCCTTGATCTCTGGCATAAGGGCGACTTGCATGGCTCACAGAATGATGATGACGAGAGCGCTGGCTCTGGTGCCCAGGGAAAATCGCCGAAGCTGGCAACGCTAGCCAGCGCGAAGAAGGGTGGCGAGACACCAGATGCTCCTGTTGACATGGCAATTGTCGAGCAGATGAACAGCACTGATTCTGTTCCGGAGTTGGTCAAGATCATGAGCGGCCTTACCAAGGAACAAAAGGCTGCGGTGAATGAGACATTCAACCGCCGTATGGGCGAACTGAAGAAGGCGGCGTAATGGCATCGATCAACAAGGTAATTCTCGTCGGCAATGTCGGAGCTGACCCTGAAACGCGGTATGCATCCAGCGGCGATGCGATTACCAATCTGCGACTGGCTACGTCCGACAAGTACAAGGACAAGACAACCGGCGAGCCGAAGGAGGTCACTGAGTGGCACCGTGTGGCGTTCTTCGGAAAACTCGCTGAAATTGTCGCTGAGCACGTCAAGAAAGGATCGTCGCTGTACATTGAGGGACGCATTCGCACGCGCAAGTGGCAGGGCAGCGACGGCCAGGACAAGTACTCTACCGAAATCATCGCAGACGTTATGCAGATGCTTGGGGGGCGGCAATCATGAGCTTAAGTCTTTTCGCTATCGCGGGCGAGTACCGCCAGCAGCTCGACCAACTCGAGCAGATGGGCTTGGACGAGCAGACGTTCCAGGACACGCTGGAGTCGATCAGTGGCGACATTGAAGAGAAGTCGATCAATGTTGCGATGTTCGTCCGGAATCTTGAGTCCAGTGCCGCCGCCATCGAAATGCAGATTGAATCGATGGAGGAGCGTTCTAAGGCTATCCGTAAGAAGGCCGATCACATTAAGGACTATCTGCGGGCGAATATGGAGCACGCCAAGATCCAGAAAATCGAGTCGCCCTTCTTCGTTCTGGCGATCCGGAAAAACCCCGCGTCGCTGGTTCTGGACGACGAATCCAAGGTGCCCCCGTCGTTCCTGAAGACGCCCGAGCCGCCGCCTCCGATGCTGGACAAGACGAAACTCAAAGATGCGTTGAAGAATGGTCAGGTTGTGCCAGGCGCCCACCTTGAAACAAAAACTCGTTTGGAGATCAAGTAATGGCTGCCTACATCTTCGACACCGAAACGACCAGTGCAGATGACCCTCAATTGATCGAGGCAGCATGGATTTTAGTTAGCGGTGACCTCGCCGATAGTGCGCCGAGGGATTCGTTTCTCCAGCGCTATCAGCCGACCAAGGCTATCACCTTCGGCGCTATGGCGGTGCATCACATTCTGCCTTCCGATCTGGCCGAGTGCCCTCCCAACACGGAATTCCGCCTTCCGATCGACATTCAATACATGATCGGACACAAGGTGGACTTTGATTGGGAGGTCGCTGGGTCGCTCAACGTCAAGCGTATCTGCACGCTGGCGATGGCTAGACGGGTTTGGCCGGGCGCCGAATCGCACACGCTGGGCGCTCTGAGTTACATGCTCTCCGATAACCTGGAGGCAGTACGCCTGGAGTTGCGCGATGCTCACAATGCTTTGGCTGACTGTTACCTCTGTGCTCGCGTGCTGTACGCCGTCATTGAGCATTGCGGCGAAGACCTGAAAACGTGGGAAGACGTCTATCAGTTCTCGGAGAAGGCCCGCGTGCCGACACACATGGCGTTTGGCAAACATGCGGGCAAGCCCATTGCCGATGTGCCATACGACTATCGAGCATGGTACGCACGCCAGCCCGATCCAGACCCCTACCTGTTGCGCGCATTTGGCTTGCCAGCACCCGCGGCAGCATGACCCCTCCCGCACCTAGCCGAGCAGCCTGATTGGCGAAAGCGTGTTCCTGCATAAGTCTCGCGCTAGGTGCGCCCCAATTGAGAGAGAAGAAATGGGATTTCGAACAGTCGTGATGCTGAGCAACGATATGTGCCACCAATGGGAGAAAGACGCGATGCTCGGCGAGAAGATATCGCGAGCGATGAATTACGCAAGCGACCCGGCGCGGCGTGACATGGCTTCTGTCGGCGGCTATGGAGCCGTGGTCGAATGCGTCCATGCCGACAATCAGACGCTCGCCATGCTGGACGGCTATACCGCGTTCACTCACGTTGATTCGCAATCTTGGATGCGTGGCGAGGGTGACGATACAGCAGTCGTGCGCTTGCTCAAGAGCGCAGCAAAGAAACTGGGCTACCGGCTGGTGAAGAACCCGGCAGCGTAAAGAGTGCCCCTATCCGTGCGGTGATCCGCGCGGCGTGTTGAAAGCGGCGCAGTCCCGGCCGCTCTTTTTCAGTTCTTTGCCAAACGGATTAATAACAAATCACAACATGGGCTCAAAGATATGCCGCATCTGCTCAGAGACTAAACCGATTGAGGCGTTCTGGCGCAGTAAGTTTGGTCGCGGAGGATTCGCCAACGAATGCAAAGAGTGCACCAAGGCAAGCAAACGAGAGTATTGGAAGGCTCGCCCCGAGCAACTTCTAGCAAGACGGGCGAAGCAAAGAGATTTGAACGCCGCATTGCGCGAGAAGTATCGCAAGCAGCATCCAGAGAGAATCGCAGCGAATGATGCATTCAAGCGCGCGCTTCAAAAAGGCATCGTTAAAAAGCATCCCTGCTGGGTTTGCGGCGAGGAGAAGTCTGAGGGGCATCACGCCGACTATAAGCAGCCCCTCGATGTCGTTTGGCTTTGCCGACTGCATCACCGACAAGCACATGCGCTGGCGCGCGAATTGGAGAGAAAGAATGCAGACCACTAATACAGACGCAGTGCCGAGCCTGACAGACGAAAAGATTCTCGACGAATTCGAGCAGCGAGCGATGATGCTGCGCGACGCAGCCGGAACGCCGAAACTTGATGGGGTGCGCGTGATTGAGGGCGTACGCGCCCTGCTATCTGCAAGCAAGCCTGCCGCGCCCATCGGGAAGCTTTGGGCGACTGGTAAACCAGGTAATTACGCTTTCGCGCCCGCAGCGGATGCGCCGGTCATTCCTTACGTCGGCATGGACGTCTACGCCGCATCTCCTGCCGCGCCAGCGCAATCGGGGGAGCCGGTGGCGTGGTTCATCGCTGACGACAACGGCGAGGTGTACCGTGCGACGGGCTACGAGCATGAACGCGACCAGTGGCGCGCAGTGGGCCACGAAGTGCATCCGCTCTACGCCGCCCCGCAACCATCCCAGCCCGTGGAAGCTGGCGAGACTTGCAAATGCCGTCGTCTTGGTGATTGGAGGGGATTCCATCATCCTCTGTGCGACCAGGCATCCGAGCAATCTGCCGTTGTGCTGGACGATGAGCGGGCGGCGAAAACGAAATGCACGCAATGTTGCGGTCTTGGTTATTACCGGGGGAAGTGGCCCTTTGACTGGTCTGTAACTTGCGAGATTTGCCAGGGGAAGGGCCAAGTTCGCGCCGCATCCCCGCAACCAGCCGTCTGTGCGACGTGCAAGGGGCGCGGCATGATCGGTGGACCCTCCTATTACGCGCCCGATGAAGGTGGCGAGCCATGCCCTGATTGCACTATCGCGCAACTAGTGACACAGACGGAGCGGGCGCTGACGGATGCGCAGCGTAAGTCGGTATGGTGGGCTGTGCTCACAGCAGAAGCGGATGAGCCGGAACCCGGATCGCTGATGCATCGACGTGCGCAAGACCTACGCGCCCTCCTGACCGCCGCGCAGTCTGCAAGCGGAGGTGATCGTGAGTGATGACGTGAAAGTGATCAACGGGCCCTATCTAATCTATCTCCAGATCGGCGACGACTTCGACCCGGGTGAAGTCGACTTCAGTGAGTTGCAAGAGGTGACGTGGTGTGCCGACAACATCCACGGAACGGACATCGCCTACGTGCGCGCCGACGCTCTCACAGCCGCTAATGCCCGTATCACCGAACTCTCAGCAAAGTGCCGGCTGTACGAGGCATCGCTCGACAAGGCCGACAGGGAAGCGGCCGGGCTGAAGAAGGATGCCGCGCGGTGGCGTTATGCCGTGAAGTACTGGCTTGACGAGCATATCGCTACCAAGCAGGCAGACGAGGCTATTGCCAAGGAGAAGAAATGACTGAAGACCAACTATCGATACTCAAACGACTCGCCGATGTACTCGAAGCTGGTCGCGCTGAAAATGGTATCGCCGCTGACAATGCGTCCATCTACGCGAGCGCTATCCGCGCCGCTCTCGCATCGAGCGATGCGCAAGCCGATGGCGGGAAGAGTGAGGCGGTGGCGTGGCAAGACGCGTTCAACGAACGCCATGAGTTCGACGTTTATCCAGACCACTTCATGACGGGACTACGCAACGAATTCGCCGCCGGTTGGTATGCGGCCTTAAAGAGCACCGCCCCGCAAGCCGAGTGCGCCCCGCGTAAGCCGCTGAAGGCGCTATACGAAGTTCTTATGCGCCGGAACATCGAATGCGGAAGCGAAGCGTATTTGACACTCAGGTGTGTAGGTGTTCCACCTTCGAAGAAAGAATTCGTGCGTGCCATCGAGCAGGCAGCGAAGGAGAGGGTATGAAACCCTACGCCGTAGAAGTCAGCTTCACGATGATCGTGATGGCTGGCAGTGAGGAGGGAGCGCAAGACGTGGCCGAGGACTATGGGCATGATGCCTTTCGGGATGATGCGTCCAAGCGTTTTGACGTGATAGGCGTCGTCCGGACAGACGCGGAATTGATAAGGCACGGCTGGGATGGTGAATGCCTTCCATATGGCGGAGACGGGGAAGCAGGCCTCAAGACAATTCTCGCAGGCATGACGCCCGAACCCGAGCGCGACACGCGGACGGTTGATATGTTTGGAGAACAGAGTTGAAACAAGAAATCAAGGTTGGGCAGATATGGCGTGAAGTTGACCCGCGATTCGACCGCTACATTCAAGTCGTTGAAATTGCCGATACGACCGTCAGGCCTATCAAGCTGGCAACGATCGATCTTGCGACGAACGCTCTGGGCCGCAAGACTTGGGCATCGCGCGAGCGCTTCAACGGAAAGCGCGGCGGCTATGAGTTGCACAAGGATAGCCGATGACCCACACCAACAGCCGCCGCGCATACGAAGAATCATCCCGCTCGTTCTCGCTTGCCAGGCAGCCGACCGCGCAGCAGGTTCACGACCTGTGTGGAAAATTTACCCAGATGGCCGCGGACTATTTCGACGGTCCGGTGACTCTTGCGCTGCCCGTTGGACTTCGGGTGGTGCGGGAGCCGAGAAGAGGGAGGGCAGCATGAGCAGAAGCGGATATAGCGACGATTGCGACGACGAGGGGACTGGCGGCCTCTGGCGCGGTGCCGTGATGCGTTCTATCAAAGGCAAGCGTGGCCAGGCGGCGCTGAAGGAACTGGCTGAAGCAATGGATGCAATGCCGAAGAAGACACTCGCAGTCGAGTCCCTTGTGACCGAGGATGGCGAGTTCTGCACGCTGGGTGTTCTTGGTCAGGCGCGGGGCCTCAACATGAACCCGCTAGACCCTGACGACTGGGACGCCGTAGCGAGGGCTTTCAACATCGCTCCAGCCATGGTGCGCGAGATCGTCTATGAAAACGACGAGGGCATCGACGACTATGAATGGATGGAGTTCGTATTGTGCGGACCGGTCCAGCGCGGGTTTCCCGACTGGGGCAAACACGTTCGCAGTGTTCGCGTTCCGATACCGGAAGAGACACTCGGTGCCCAGCGCTGGGAGCGCATGCGTAAGTGGGTCGAGTCGAATCTGGCCAAGGAGGCCCAATGCTAGGCGAACGCTGTTCCCACGGAAAGACATGGGCTGAGTCGTGCCCGGAGTGCGATCTGATTTCGGCTCGCGAGATCGAGGTGCACTGGGGCGAGATGGTTGACGAGGCCCGAAAGGTTATCGCCAAGGCCACCACGAAACGGATTCAGGAACTGAAGAAAGAGGGGTTCATGCTATGACGCTCTTAACCGTGTACGCCCTGATAGGCGCAACCATGTCCCTGATCGAGTCGCAAGGCCGGCGTCCATCGGCAAGCCTGGCAGTGTTATGGCCGCTGGCGCTGGTGGCGATTGTGGGTGGGGTGATTTTGGGGGATGGGGAAGGAGAGGGACTGTGAAAGAGAGACCAATTTTATTTAGCGGCCCGATGGTGCGCGCTCTGCTCGACGGCAGCAAGACGCAGACGCGCCGCATCGTGAAGCCGACAGGAGCGCACCACATTTTCCAATTTCGCGGCACGGATGACGCGTGCGGCGCCGACGAACCGACCGGCGAATGGGCGTGGGGTAGTTCTGAGAGCGTTGTTAGCAAGCACATCCGTTGCCCATACGGTAAGCCCGGCGACCGCCTGTGGGTGCGTGAGACGCATGCCGAGGTATTCGAGGTCGATATTCCCGCGGGACGTCCGGCTGGCCCGATCGGAACGTCTGGATCTCCGGCGCGGCCCGATTGGAAAAGCCGCTATGTGTACGCGGCAGATGGTCCGATGCCCAAAGCGCAATGGCACCACGTCGGTGACAGCCAGCCTGTCCGATGGACGCCAAGCATTCACATGCCACGCGCGGCGTCGCGCATCACGCTCGAAGTCATCGGCGTGCGCGTCGAGCGGTTGCAGGACTGCAGCGACACGGATGCAGAAGCGGAAGGAATCAACTTCCTTCGCCACGTGCCCGACGCCGACGAGACGTTGACGCCGCGCGAGCTGTACATGTGCCTTTGGGATGGACTGAAGCCAGCCGCCGGCGCGACATGGGCAGACAACCCGTGGGTGTGGGTGGTGGAGTTTAAACGGGCATGATCGAAGCAGCACAAAGAATCTTGGAAATCACGCGCAAATATTGGTTGGGAGGCGGGGAATGGAGCGACGAGAGGTAGTCGACCTGTTCGGCGAGACGGTCGTGATTGAGATCAGCGAGGCGAAGGGAGTTCGCAAGCCGACTAGGCCGAACGGCTATGCAGCGCCGCCGGGAACCGGACCAGCAGGCGGGCAGTGCGGGACATGTGAGCACGCCAGGCTAGTCAATAGCGGCACTGCCAACACATATCGCAAGTGCGCGCTGATGCGAGCAAATTGGACGGGCGGGCCGGGCAGCGACATATTGTTTCGGTCGCCGGCTTGTCGACATTGGGAGAAAGAGAAATGAACATCCAAGGAGCTGTGATGGCTAGTCGCCTCATGTCGCCGGCCGACCTGGTCGAGATCACCGGCAAACGCCGGTATTCGAAGCAGGCGGAATGGTTCAAGGCGCAGTTCGGCGTTACAGTGACGCAGCGGGACGATCGCAGTGTCGTGATGACATGGGCAACCTACGAAGCGCTCGCCGCACAAAAGGTCGGGCTCGCGACGTCTCATAGCGCGCGGCCAAAGGCCGAAGTTTGTTCACCGTTTGCGTAGGCATCATGACACCTCGCCAGAAAGCAAAATATCCACGCGTCTATCCGAAACACGGCGCGTGGTACTGGGTCGAGCCGCGCACCGGAAAGTGGATCCGGCTATGCGAACAGACCGATCCCGAATCGAAGCTGCTCGAGCGCCTGTCGCAGGAGCGCAAGCGCTTCGAGCGCCCGCAGGGAGCCGGCAACGCCCGGCCCTTGATCGATGAGTACGTGCTCAAGCACCGGGACGCACATAGGGAGAAGGCGTGGCCGAGCTACGGAAAGTACGCCGGCAACGCTCTGCGCAACATCGACGTGGAGGATATCGACGCGGCGACTGTGATGGACGTGCTGAAGCACTGGAAGGGCAAGCTGCCCATGCAGCGCACGATGCGCGCGTTCCTGTCCGGGTTCTTCAGGTGGTGCATTGAAGAGCGAAAGATGAAGACCAATCCTTGCAACGAGCTGAAGAAGTGGCTGGCGAAGCCCAAGGCGAGCAAGGTCTACATCACGGACGATCACTTTGCCGCCATCCGAGCCGCGATGGCCAGCTATGAATACACATGGCGAGGCAAGACCTTAACCGCCCACATCAACACCGGGCCGATGATGCAGTGCTTTGTTGACCTGTGCTATCTGACCATGCAGCGCTCAACCGAAATCCGGCTGCTGAAGTGGTCTCAGGTCGACGAATCGGAGGGCGTGATTCACTTCCTGCCGACCAAGACTGAGGATTCCAGCGGCATCGCAGTCGACATCGTGATCTCGCCGGAGATCGCCGCGGTCCTTGCGCGCATCCGGGATATTGACGGCAAGGTGAAGCGCATCGGCGAGGCGAACGTCATCCACGCACTAGATGGGTCGGAGTATGGGGCCACTGCAGTCCGGGCGGCATGGCTCAGGGCAGCGAAGCGGGTGAAACTTGACGGGCTGGGCTACACGGTGAAGGCGATCCGCGCCAAGGGGCTGACCGACGCGCGCAATGCTGGCTACGACATCGAAGACCTGAAGGAAGCGGCGGCTCATTCGACATCGAGGCAGACCGAGGATTACATCAAGCGGCGGTCCGTGCCGGTCAGCAAGGTGCGTCTAAAAATTCCCCGCAGCGCGTGAAGTCAGCAATGTATTAGACAGCGCTTAGACATGGCATTAGACAGGGGTAGATGTCGCAGGCCAGAATGGTTTCCAGGATTGGCTTGCGAGCAATCAGAAAATCCATTGCGCTTCTGTTCCGTCGTCAGATGTGCGACGGAACAGCCGGTCAACCGCCCGCCCGCGGCCTGTCCTGAGTTTCTCCCTCGTACCGCTGAACGGAATCGATACGGTCGCGTCATCGAGGTAAAAACATGTCTGATTTTTCGGGTATCTGGGTTCCGCTCATCACGCCGTTCGCCTACGGCGCTGTCGATCACGCTGCGTTGCGCGCGCTGGTGCGCCGCTATGCCGACGCGAGCATCGCCGGGCTGGTCGCGCTCGGCACGACCGGCGAACCGGCCGCGCTCGACGCCGCCGAACAGGACGCCGTGCTGGCAACGATTCTCGACGCCGCGCAGGCCGCCGCTCATCACGCGCCCGCTGCGCGGGCGCTGCCGGTGCTGGTCGGCGTATCCGGCAATCACACGGCGAGCATGCGCGAGCGGATCGGGCAACTGAACCCGCTGCCGATCGCCGGCCTGCTGATCGCCGCGCCGTACTACATCCGGCCGTCGCAAGCGGGCATCGTCGGCCATTTCACCGCGCTTGCCGATGCAAGCGACAAGCCGGTCGTGCTGTACGACATTCCGTACCGCACCGGCGTGCGGCTCGAACTCGACACGCTGCTCACGCTCGCGGCGCATCCGCGGATTCGCGCTGTGAAGGATTGCGCGGGTTCGCTGGATATCACGCTCGCGCTGATCCGCGACGGCCGCCTGCAAGTGCTCGCCGGCGACGACATGGCGATCTTCAACACCTTGTGTCTGGGCGGCAGCGGGGCGATCGCCGCGTCCGCGCATCTGCGCCCGGACCGCTTCGTCGCGCTGTATCGCGCGCTGGCCGAGGGGCGGCTCGCTGAGGGCCGACGCATTTTCCACGCGCTTACGCCGCTGATCCAGGCGGCGTTCGAGGAGCCGAATCCGGGGCCGGTGAAGGCGCTGCTCGCCGCGCAAGGACTGATCCGCGATGAACTGCGCATGCCGATGACGCGCGCGAGCGACGTGCTAGCCGCGCGGCTCAAGGTGCTCGATGGGCTCGATGGGCTCGATGGGCTCGATGGGCTCGATGGGCTCGATCAAATCGTGCAGGATTCCGAACGATTGGCTTGAGCGGACCATCGCACAGCTTGCGCAACCGGGATTGCGGCGGCGCAATCGGGACGCCGCTGATGCACCGCACGCGGCACGTCCGCGTGCCGCCCCGTATTTGAGATGGAGCGTGGCGCAGCCGGGCGATAATCGACGCCCTTTGTCCTTTATCCGCCGCCGGGCTGTGTCCGGCCGATGCCGTATGCAGTCAGTCCCGTTCACCAATCTCCTGTCCCGTTTCTCCTCGCGTCGCGTCGCGCACGCGTTCACCGTGTCTACATCGCCGTGCGTGCGCGGGGCCCCACTTGCACGCGTTCGCACAGCAGGCGCCGCGTGCACGAGGAGCCGTTAATGGCTTCCGTGTTCAGCGCCGGCAACTGGCTTTCCAGCGGCTCGGTCCGTTTCGTCACGCGCCGCACGGCGCTGTCGATCGCGCTTGGCGCGGCTTGCGGCGCGGCGGTGCTGGCGCTCGCCGGGGGCGTCGCGATCGGCAGGCATTGGCCCGCGCATGAAGCGCCCGGCGCGCACGGTGACAACCCCATCGAACACGATTACGCAATCGATCAGCTCGGCAAACTGAGCGCGTCGGTCGCGCAGATCGAGCCGCGCATCGCGCGGCTGACCGCGCAAGTCGACACGTTGCGGGATTTCGAAGCACGCCTGAATACGCCCCGGCCGGCACCGCGCGCATCGGCTTTGCCGAGTGCGCCGAGCGCGCCGGGTAAGCCGGGCCCGGCGTCCGAAGCCGACCTGTCCGCCACCGACGGCGCAGGCGGTCCCGCGTTGCCGCCACGGCGCTGCAGCGAGCTGGCGCCGCCCACGCGCAGCCACGCCGATGCCGAACACACGCGCCAGCTAGTCGATTGCATCGCCGCGACGCTGTCGGCGCTGGAGCAGCAGACCGCCGATCACGCGATCGCGTACGCCGCTTTTCCCGGCCGCCTGCCCGTCGACGGCGCGCGCTTCGGCTCGCCGTTCGGCAATCGCAGCGATCCCTTCACGCATCGTTTGAGCTTTCACCCGGGCATCGATCTGGTCGCCCGGACCGGCACGCCGATTCTGGCGGCAGCGGGCGGGCGCGTGGTGTTCGCCGGCGAGAAGGCGGGATACGGGAACGCGGTCGAAATCGATCACGGCAACGGGCTCATGACACGCTACGGTCACGCATCGCGGATCGCTGCGCATGTCGGCGAGCTGGTGCTGCCGCGCCAATATATCGCCGATGTCGGCTCGACCGGCCGCTCGACGGGCCCGCATCTGCATTTCGAAGTGCTGGTCAACGGCACGCCGGTCAATCCCGCCGACTACCTCGCGCTGTTCGCGCCGACGCCTCATGGCTGAGGGGCGCATCGATCGTCGGGTAGGTCGCATCGCGCGCGCTCTCAGCCGGCGCGACTATACGTTGCAGCCTGCGCGGCCATTAGCCTGGCGGATCGCCTTGTGGGGCGTCGCGTGCCTGCTCAGCGCCGTGCTCGGCGCGGCGGCGCTGACCGGCTGGCACGCGTCGCGCGGCGGCGCGGCGGCGGAAGCATGCTCGGCAGAATCCATTGACGAAGGCAGCCAGCAGACAGAACTGGCCCGTGCGCGGCTGGCGCTGGCGGAGGAATCGGCCGCGCGCGCGGCGGTGCAGAAGGCGGCGGACAGCGCGGCCGCCGAGGTCGCCCGGCTCAGTGCGGAATTGTTGTTTTTGCGCGTTCAGAGCAACGCGAAGCCTGACGCGCCGCGACATTGAGCGGGCACTGCAGCGGGCGACCGCGGCAAGCTGCCTCAAAAGGCTACCGCGACAAACCACCCGTCCCGTCGGCCCAGCGCCGTCACGCGACGATCCTTTTCATTTCCAGGAAACCGTTATGTTCAGCAAGAAAAAAAACACCGGCATCGAACAGACCAAGCTCGTCACGCTGATCGCCCAGGACGTGCGCATCACCGGCGACCTCGAGTTCAGCGAGGGTCTGCGCATGGACGGCCACGTGAAGGGCAACGTCAGCGGCGCGCCGGGCAGCCAGGCGCTGCTGGTGCTGAGCGACCGCGGCTCGATCGAGGGCACCGTGCATGGATACGACGTGGTGGTCAACGGCAGGATCGTCGGGGATTTGATTGCCGATCACTTCGTCGAGTTGCAGGGCAACGCGCATGTGGTCGGCAACATCTACTACCAGCAGCTAAGGATGGACTGCGGGGCGTCGGTCGACGGCAAACTCGCGCGGCGTGAAGCGGCGGAGGTCGTGCAGGCCACGCCGCCGCTTCTGGTCGCGGTGGACGAATCCTCACGCGACGAACATAACGAACGCAAGGCCGGCTAGCACGGCCCCGCGCCGCCGCGCGTCAGACGGTGTCCGGCAGCGGCCGAGCGTGCGTCGCGGCACGGCCATCAGATGCGCGAGGCTGAGATGCGCACGGCGCTGGCGGCAGACTTCATGGAGTGTTCCGGCGCGGCACGGCAGGAAGAACGGCACGAGCAGCACGACACGCAGCACGACCGGCGCCTCGCGCATCCACGCGCTGCCGTACAGCACGCAGAACAGCGCCGTGAGCCCGAGCCCGGCCCGTCACGGCGCCCGGCTTGCCGACCAGCTCGCGCATGCCTTCCCAGATCAGGATGCGGTTTTGCAGCGCGAACGTTGCGGCGGCTACCATCGGCCGGTCGCAGCGCCACGTGAGGTGCAGCGCGAAACACGCCGTCGACGCGGCGAGCGCGTAAAAGCCGGTTGCCTGTTGTTAGCCGAATCCGTTAGCCGAATCCGTTAGCCGAATCCGTCAGCCGGTGATGGCGCGGCTCACGGCGGCACAGCCTTGCGTACCGCAACAATGCTGCAAAAAAGCCGGTGTGCTCACGCGGCCATCATGCGTCCCCTCAGCAGCGCGCCGAAGTCGTCGGCGCTGACGGGCTTGCCGAGCAGGAAGCCTTGCATCTCGTCGCAGCTCATCGAGCGCAGCAGGCCGAGTTGCGATTCGGTTTCGACGCCCTCGGCCACCACGTCCATTTCCAGCGAGTGCGCGAGCGCGATGATCGCCGACACGATCGCGCTGCCTTCCGCGCCGTGCTCGTCGAGTCCGTTGGTGAAGAAGCGGTCGATCTTCAATTGCTTCACGCGAAAGCGTTGCAGATAAGCGAGGCTCGAATAGCCGGTGCCGAAATCGTCGATTGCGATCTCGAAGCCGCTCGCCTGAAACGCGTGGATCATCTCGACGGTTTTCTGCGCGTCCTGCATCGCGACGGTTTCGGTGATCTCGAACATGATCTGTTCGCACGCGACACCTTCGGCCTTGACGATCTCCAGCATGTTCGCGACGAGGTCGGGCTGCAGAAGTTGACGCGGCGACAGGTTGATCGCCACCTTCATTGCCGGCAGGCCCTGTTCGATCCAGCCGCGAATCCGCCGGCAGGTTTCGCGCGCGACCCAGTAGCCAATCGGTACGATCTGGCCGGAGAGCTCCGCGATCGGAATGAACTCGGCCGGCGTCAAGGTGCCCAGTCGCGGGTGACGCAGACGGATCAGCGCCTCGGCACCCGCGAGCGAGTCATTGCCGCCATGAAACTTCGGCTGGAATTCCAGCGAAAAAAGGTCCGCGGCAAGCCCGGCGTGCAGCGCGCTCTGAATTTCCAGTGTGCGCGTGGCGGCCTCGTTCATGCTGCGCTCGAAGAAGCGGTAAGTGCTGCGGCCCGCGCGCTTGGCTTCGTACATGGCCGCGTCCGCGTGCTTGAGCAGCGTTTCCACGGTGTCGCCGTCGTGCGGATACAGCGCGATGCCGATACTCGGCATCACCTGCAGCGGCTGCGAATCGGCCCACATGCCGCGGCGCATCCGTTCGAGCACGGCTTCGGCCAGTGCGGCCGCGGCTTCGCGCGAGCCGAGGTTTTCCGCCAGCACCACGAATTCGTCGCCCCCTAGCCGCGCGACGGTGTCGGCGGCGCGCACGCATTGCTGCAGGCGCTGCGCGAACGCGGACAGCACGGCATCGCCGGCCGAGTGGCCGAGCGAATCGTTGATGGTCTTGAAGCCGTCGAGGTCCATGAAGAGGATCGCGAACGGCGCGTGTTGACGGCGCGAGCCGTTGATCGCGCGTTCGATGCGCTCGGTCAGCGTGCTGCGGTTCGGCAGTCCGGTCAGCGTATCGAGCGTGGCGAGCCGCAGGATCTCCCCGTTCAGCCGCGACACCGCGCCGGTGAGCAAACTGGTGTGTGCGTCGAAGCGCGACAGCATCAGCGTGAGGATCAGGATCGCGAACGTGAGCAGGATCACCGAGGTCGCGAGCCATGCGGCGTTCACGCCTTTGGCCGCGCCGCACACGGCGCCTGGTGCGAAGCCGGCCGCGGCCATGCCCGCGTAGTGCATGCCGCAGATCGCGACGCCCATCACCAGCGCCGCAGCGAAACGCTTGTGCACCACGTGCCGCTCGTCGTCGTTGCTGAGCGCGTGTGCCATCCACAGCGCGGCGCTCGACGCGCCGATCGCAATCGCCAGCGAGCCTGCGAGCCATGCCGGCTGATAGTGGATCGCGGGCGTCATCTGCAGCGCCGCCATGCCGGTGTAGTGCATGCCGGCGATGCCGAAGCCCATCAGCACGCCGCCTGCCAGCAGGCGGCCGGGTGTGAGCCGGGCCTGGGTCGTGACGAATAGCGCCAGGTACGACACGCCGATCGCGAGCCCGAGCGAGCAGGCGGTGGTCGCGAGGTCGTAGCCGAGCGGGATCGGCAGCGAAAATGCCAGCATCGCGATGAAGTGCATCGACCAGATGCCGACGCCGAGCGCGAGTGCGCCGCCCAGGCGCCACGCGTGCCGCAGCCGCGCCGACGCCAGCAGGGAAATGCGGCCGGTCAGGTCGAGCGCCGTGTACGACGCCAGCGTCGCGACCACGAACGAGATCGCCACGAGCCAAAAGTTATATGAGCTCTGCATGTTAGGTCCAACCGCCGGGAAGGAAGCGGCTAAACATGTTATCGACCGTTCGCGGGTTTTATTTAGCCAATAGTCATATTTAGCTGATGGCTGTTTGTGAATAAAAGACCCGAAAAGGAGCGCGATGCGGTTTGCCCGCTCGAAGATCGCAAGCCAGAGCGACGGCGTGGCACGCCTCTATGTCGAGCCTTCTAGTGGCAAGCTGCTTGGCGCCGCCCTATTTGCCGGCGCGGGCGAACATCTCGCACATCTGCTCGCGTGGGCCATACACCGCGGAGAAACGGTTGGCGACTTGCTGCAATTGCCGTTTTACCATCCCACTGCGGAGGAGATCGTTCAGACGGCGTTACGCGACGCCATGTCGAAGCTGACCAGCTCGCATGGGTTGGATCTTGCGCCGGGCGGTCACGAATGAGTTTGCCCGTCAACACAGGGCCGGTTATGAAGGCGAATGGTCCGCGCTCATTGCTTCGCGCACCCTGCGCGCGCTGCATGCCTCAGGCGGTGTTGACCCCCTCGGCCGTCAATTGCCGCAACTGTTCGAGCAACTTCACCGCAGGACTCGGCAGGATGCCTTGCCGCCGTCGGAACGCCGTGAGCGTGCGCCGCCCGACAACGCCCGGCAAGCCGAGCGTATCGAACACTCCAGCCTTGCTCTCGGTGACATACATCGTCGACGCCATCCAGCTCAAAAAGCCGGAACGCGCGACGAGGCTCTTCAGCACGGTGATCGAGCGCGTTTCGACGACCACGTTGGGCAGGCCCAAGCCCTGGTCCGCAAATACGCGCTGCATGTGCTCGAACGGTCCGGTGCCGCGCGGCGGAATCGCCCAACGCTCGTCCAGCGTGTCGGCGAGCGTGAGGTGGGGCTTGCGCCGCAGAGGATGATCGGGCGCCGCGACCACGTAGCTCGCGTCTTCCCAGCGGCAATCGGCGATGGCCGTGATTTCCTCGGTGTCGGGCACGGCCATGCTGAGCGCGAGATCGATCTCGCGCTTGACGAGCGCATCGGCGAGCCGGTCCCACACGCCTTCGATAATCTGCACGCGCAGATTCGGCCACTTGCTGAGCACGCTGCTCACCGCGAGCGGCAGCACGAGGCTCGCGATGCTGCCCACCGCGCCCACGCGGATCGTGCCGCGCGCGAGTCCGCGCAGCGCGTCGATTTCCTCGCGCGCCTGTTCGGCTTCGCGCTGCAGGAGAATGGCGTGCGGCAGCAGCGCCTCGCCGACCGCGGTCAGATGCATGCCGCGCGAGTGGCGCTCGAAAAGCGGCGCGCCGACCTGTTCCTCGAGACGCCGGATGGTCCGGCTCAACGCCGGCTGGGTGATGTGCAGGGTTTGGGCCGCGCGGCCGAGGCTGCCGCTCTCGACGATCGTCGCGAACGCCTGAAGTTGCTGGAGGTTGTAAGTCATGCCAAAAGGTAATGCCTTTGTGCGGTTTAGGCAATTTCCGGTTACCCGGGCTGCCGCGATAATGACCGTTCGATTTTCGCGCTCACCAGACAGGAGGCCTCGCATGACAGGCAGCGCGCCGCAACAGAATCACGGACAGGCAAACGAACAGGGCGCGGGCGGCGCCCGACCATGGACCGTACGCGACGCGGTCATTGACTTCGCGCGTCGCGTCGGCATGACGTCGATCTTCGCGAACCCCGGTTCGACCGAGTTGCCGATGTTCCGCGATTTCCCCGCTGATTTCCGCTACGTGCTGGGTCTGCAGGAAGCCGTGGTGGTCGGCATGGCCGACGGCTACGCGCAGGCCACCGGCAACGCGGCGCTCGTGAACCTGCACTCGGCGGCGGGCGTCGGCAACGCGATGGGCAACATCTTCACGGCGTTTCGCAACCGCACGCCGCTCGTGGTCACCGCCGGCCAGCAGGCGCGCTCGATCCTGCCGTTCGATCCGTTTCTCGCCGCCACGCAGGCCACCGAGCTGCCCAAGCCCTATGTGAAATGGAGCATCGAACCGGCGCGTGCGCAGGACGTGCCGCTCGCGATCGCGCGTGCGTACGCGATCGCGATGCAGGAGCCGCGCGGTCCCGTGTTCGTGTCGATTCCCGCTGACGACTGGGAGCAGGCCGCCGAGCCGGTGCCGCTGCGCGAGGTCGCGCACACCATGCGCCCCGAGCCCGCGATGCTCGAGCGCATCGGCGCGCTGCTCGACGCGTGCGAGCGGCCCGCGTTCGTGGTCGGCGGCGCGGTGGATCGCGCGGATGCGGCGCCGGACGTCGTGCGGCTCGCGGAACGCCATCAGGCGCGCGTCTATGTCGCGCCGATGACGGGCCGCTGCAGCTTTCCCGAGAACCATCGGCTATTTGCAGGCTTTCTGCCCGCGCTGCGCGAGCGCATCGTCGAGCTGCTCGGTGGCCATGACGCGATCTTCGTGATCGGCGCGCCCGCGTTTACGTATCACGTCGAAGGCACCGGCCCGCACGTGCCGGCGGGCGCCCAGCTGTGCCAGTTGATCGACGACCCCGGCGTGGCCGCGTGGACGCCGCAAGGCATCGCGGCGGTCGGCAACGTGCGGCTCGGCGTGCAGGACCTGCTCGCGCGCGCCGCGCCGAAAGCGCGCGACTTGCCCGCGCCGCGCGCCGTGCCGCCGCGAGCGCTGCCGCCGCCGGGCGGCGGCGAGCGCATGTCGGTGGCCTTCGCGTTGCAGACGCTCGCGGACGTGCGCGATCCCGAAGGCATCGTCGTTGAGGAAGCGCCGAGCGCTCGGCCCGTGATGCAAACCTACCTGCCCATCACGCGTGCCGGCGCGTTTCTCACGATGGACAGCGGCGGCCTCGGCTACGGGATGCCGGCGGCGGTCGGCGTGGCGCTGGCGCGGCCGGGCCAGCGCGTGATCGCGCTGATCGGCGACGGCTCCAGCATGTATTCGATCCAGGCGATCTGGAGCGCGGTGCAGATGCAGCTGCCGATTACCTTCGTGATCCTGAACAATACGCGCTACGCCGCGCTGCAGGACTTCGCACCCGTATTCGGGTTCGCGCCGGGCGAGACGGTGCAGGGCACCGACCTGCCGGGTCTTGACTTCGTGACGCTGGCGATGGGCATGGGTTGCCCCGGCGAGCGCGTGAGCGACGCGGCGAAACTCGCCGATGTGTTGCGCAATGCGCTCGCGATGCACGGTTCGAAAAACGGCCCGATGCTCGTCGAAGCGATGGTCGCGTAACGCGCACTTTCCCCCAAAGCAAGGAGACAGACGATGAAAACAGTGTCGATGCTGATCGGCGGCGAACAGGTGCAGGCGCGTAACGGCGCGACCTTCGAGCGCCGCAACCCTCTCGACGGCGAGGTCGCCACGCGCGCGCCGGCTGCGACGGTCGAAGATGCCGTGGCCGCTGTCGATGCCGCCGCCGCCGCGTTTCCGGTGTGGTCGGCACTCGGCCCGAGCGAGCGTCGTGCGCTGCTGACGAAGGCCGCGCAGGCGCTAGAAGCGAAGGCCGACGCGTTTGCCGCCGCGATGGCGGCTGAGACCGGCGCGTCAGGCATCTGGGCCGGCTTCAATGTGCACCTCGCCGCGGCCGGCCTGATCGAGGCGGCGGCGCTCACCACGCAGATCGCCGGCGAACTGATCCCGTCGGACGTGCCCGGCAGCCTCGCGATGGGCGTGCGCCAGCCCGCGGGCGTGGTGCTCGGCATGGCGCCATGGAACGCGCCGGTGATTCTCGCGGTACGCGCAATCGCGCTGCCGCTTGCCTGCGGCAACACGGTCGTGCTCAAGGGCTCGGAGATCTGCCCGGCCACGCACGGCCTGATCATCGAAGCGATGCAGGAGGCCGGCTTGCCGCGCGGCACGGTCAATTTCGTGACGAACGCGCCCGCTGACGCCGCGCGGATCGTCGACGCGATGATCGAACATCCGCAGGTGCGTCGCGTGAACTTCACGGGCTCGACGCGGGTGGGTCGCATCATCGCTGAAACGTGCGCGCGCCATCTCAAGCCCGCCGTGCTCGAACTCGGCGGCAAGGCGCCGCTCATCGTGCTCGACGACGCCGACATCGACGCGGCGGTGAACGCGGCCGTATTTGGCGCGTTCGCGAATTCCGGGCAGATTTGCATGTCGACGGAGCGCATCATCGTCGACGAGAGCATTGCTGATACGTTTGTCGACCGGCTCGCCGCGCGTGCGCGCGCATTGCCGCTTGGCGATCCGCGCAACGGGCCGGTCGTGCTCGGCTCGGTGGTCGACATGAGCACTGTGGAGCGCTGCAACGCGCTGCTCGACGATGCGCTCGCGAAAGGCGCGACGCTGGTGTGCGGCGGCAGGAGCGAGACCACGCTGATGCCGGCCACGCTGCTCGATCGCGTGAGCCCCGACATGCGCATCTATCACGACGAATCGTTCGGCCCGGTGAAGGCGATCGTGCGCGTGCGCGGCGAAGCGGCCGCGGTTGCCTGCGCGAACGACAACGAGTATGGCCTGTCCGCTGCTGTGTTCAGCCGCGACACCGCGCGCGCGTTGAATGTCGCGAAGCGCATCGAGTCGGGCATCTGCCACATCAACGGCCCGACCGTGCACGATGAAGCGCAGATGCCGTTCGGCGGCGTGAAGGCGAGCGGCTTCGGTCACTTCGGCGGCAAGGCGGGGATTGCCGAATTCACCGATCTGCGCTGGATCACGCTGCAGACGGCGCCGCGCCACTATCCGTTCTGAGCCGGAGGGTCGCGATGCTTCAGGCATTGGATGTTGCGATTCTCGGCGCGGGTGCAATGGGTTCGCTGTTCGGCGGTGTGCTCGCCGAGGCGGGCCACCGTGTGACGCTTGTCGATGTCGACGACGCGCATCTCGACACGATCCGCCGCGAAGGGTTGCGCCTCACCACGGACGCGGCTTCGCGCATCGTGAGCAATCTGCGCGTGAGCCGTCCCGAGCATGCAGGGCCAGCGCCGGAACTGCTGATCGTCTTCACGAAGACGATGCATACCGAAGCGGCGCTCGCGTCGGCCCAGGCGTTGCTCGGGCCGCATACGGCGGTGCTGTCGCTGCAGAACGGTCTGGGCAATGTCGAACGGATTGCGCGGTACGTCGCGCGTGAACGCGTGATGGTCGGCATGACGACGTGGCCGGCGGACAAGCCCGGTTCTGCGCAGGTGAGCTCGCATGGCTCGGGCGAGATCCGCCTGATGAGCGCGGACGGCGAGTCGTATGCGCACGTGCAGCGCACGGTCGACGTGCTGAACTCAGCCGCGTTGAACTGCGCCGCCGATCCCAACGTGTGGTCGGCGATCTGGGAGAAAGTCGCGTTCAATGCCGCTCTCAACAGTCTTTGCGCGCTCACGCAATGTACGGTGGGCGCGCTCTCGAACGTGCCGGACGGCGAGGCGCTGACGCTGAAGATCGTCGCCGAGGTGGCGGCGGTTGCGCGTGCAAGCGGTATTGCGTTCGATGAAGCGCATGTCGTCGGCAACGTACGGCATGCGCTCGCGCATCACCGTGCGCATCGGCCGTCGATGCTGCAGGACGTGCTCGCGGGCCGCCAGACCGAGATCGAGGCGATCAACGGCGCGGTCGTCGCGGCGGCGCGCGCGGTGGGCGTCGCGGCGCCCGGCACGGAGTGCTTGCTGCAACTCGTGCGGCTCGTCGACGCGCGCGGCGCACGTTGATCACCAAAGTCGAGCGGTTCCTGAAGTCATGCACAAACGTCATGACTTTGGCGCCAATCGGAAATGCCCATCGCGTGCCGCGCTGGCCATACTGACAACAAAAAAATCCATAAACGCGCGCGCAGCGCACAAAACGGAGACAGCCTCATGAGTTACGTTCCGCCCGCTTCCGCAGCGGGTTCGGCTACGCACGGCGAAGCAGCCCTCGCGGGCATAACGCGCGGCGGCGGCAGCGTGATCGACATCGGTCATGCGCTCGACGACGGTCCTTATACGCTGTTGCAGAAGATGGCGGTGCTGCTCGCGGCGCTGTCGATCGTCGTCGATGGATTCGACAGCCAGTTGATCGGCTTTGCGATTCCGCTGCTCACCAAGGAGTGGGGCATCACGCGCAACGCGTTTGCGCCCGTGGTGGCGTCGGGGCTCATCGGTATGGGCATCGGCAGTGCGTTCGCCGGTCTGTTCGCGGATCGCTTTGGCCGGCGCTGGGCCGTGATCGGAAGCGTGTTCGTGTTCGGTGCGGCGACCTGCGCGATCAGCCTCGCGCCGAATGTCGCGGCCATCCTGCCGTCCATGCTGACGAGCGAAGGGTTGAGCGTGTCGCTGGCGGGCTATGGCCTCAGTGCATACAACCTTGGCGGCGTGATCGGCGCGTTGCTGTGCGCGCTCGCCATCGGGCGCTACGGCTCGCGCTGGCCGTTGCTGCTGTGTTGCCTCGGCGGTGTTGCGAGCGCGTGGATGCTGCTTGGCGTTAATTCGACGCAACACACGGCGCTTCTGATCGTCGGCCTCGGCCTGCACGGTCTCTTCGTGAACGCGGTGCAATCGACGATGTATGCACTTTGCGCCTACGTTTATCCGACCAGCGTGCGTGCAACAGGGACGGCGTCGGCGCTCGCGTTCGGACGCATCGGCGCGATTCTCAGCGCGTTCGCGGGCGCGGCGGTCATCACCGCGGGCGGTGCGTCGGGCTATCTGCTGATGCTCGGCACCGCGATGGTCATCGTGCTGATCGCGCTCGCGCTGGTACGCCGCCATATCCCGCGTGGAGTCGACGCGCGAGGGCGCTGATCGACCGTCCCTCGCGGTGCGTCCTTATCGCGATGGGCACGGCCGGATGGTCCGATTTTTTTTTTGTTGCTGCTACCCATTCCTTGTGTCTCGCGGGTGGATAGCGTACGCATATTTAATCAGGTATGCGAATTGGAATGTAGTGAGTGTGATGAGCGTGCATCGTCATGCACGTCCTAATAAAGCCGGTCGCGTGTTTATTCAGGCAGGCCGAAAAGACGGGAAATCATGGGGATTATGAAACTTCGAAGCGCACGAGGTCACCGCGCGCGGACGGTAGCAGGCCGATGAACGGACAGCCTCCGTTGTTGTACGCGAAGACCTTGACGCTCGTATCGAGGGCGAACTCACGCAACATCATGTTGTACGCCATCGCGTGCGAGTCACCGATCACATACAGTCGTCCCCGATGACTCGGCGGAGTCGCGCATCCCGAGCGCGAATAGATCCACACTAGGCCCTCATTGAGCTTCGTCGTATCCCACGTGCTCAGACATCCGGAGTTGCCGGCCTCTAGTGGGCGGTATGCACTCCCATTCGTCCGCACGCTGCGAAACCACACTGAGCGACAACTGCGGTTGGGCAGCGTGAATGCCGAGCGACAACAGCGCACCGCACGTCACCGCAGCGGCGCCCGCGCCTACGCCGAACGGACGCCGCATGCCGCATGCCTTTCAACATTGCCGAGCGCCGCACAAGGTTTTCGACGTAGTGCCACGACGCAGTCGCGAGCACGAACGTGGCGAACGCCGCTACTGCGCGCCATACGAGCGCATCCAGCCCTGTCGTCCACCTGAGCAGCACGATTACGGGCCAATGCCATAGATAGAGCGAATACGAAATCTTGCCGACGAAGGTCGCTGCTGGCGAGATCAGCAGCCGGTGCAGAACCACCCCGCGGCGCCCGTCCGTGCAGCGCGTACAGTACGGCGTTCAAGAGGACAGCCACAATTTTGTCCCTTAATGTTATGTTTTTGACCTATAACGTGGACTTCACTTCTTCTATAGCCACGAAGTTGCAGCTGCCGATGAACCGGGATTTCACATCCCGTCAAGTAACACGACTCCGTGTAAGCAGTTCGCGAATTCCTCATTCAGGAATTCGCTGCGAAGCGGTTAGCAGAATCGAAGTACGTTGACGCTTTTTCTGGTCATGGACCTGGCGCCACAATTGCGGACCCGAGCGTGGGTGGAACGAGCGCGAGGTGGGCGAGGCTCTGCGATAGGTTTGCTGCCGGAGCGATCGCACGTGAAGACAGAGACGGTGGTTTTGGCCTTTGCGCCATTGAGTCACGGAATCAGAACGTTGCCGCTGGAGGGCGTTCGAGGAGATCAACCGGATGGGGACGAGGCAGAGGTTCAACGAAGTCGTCAAGACGGGCGGCCCCAGTTTTATTCCGCCAGGTACGAACTAGATAGACGTGAACGGTATCCGGAGGCATTCCATGCAGAACGAGCAAATACGTGAGGTCATCAATGCGCACTGGCGTGCGTCGGCGTCCGGCGATCTCGACGCGGAACACGATATTTACGATGACGATGCCATCTGTGACTATCCCCAATCAGGTGAACGAATTCTCGGGCGGATTAATTTGCAGGCACTGCGCAGTCATCATCCAGATGCGCCATCGGGTTTCGACGTCAAGCGAATCCAGGGAGAAGGTAATCTCTGGATTACGGAATACATTATTAGCTATAAAGGGCGAGCGACTTACACGCTAAGCATTATGGAGTTCTGCAACGGCAAGGTTGTTCACGAGACTCAGTATTTTTCGGATCCCTTCGAAGCGCCGGGTTGGCGGAGTCGATGGGTTCAGCAGATTCCGTGACATCGCGTTGCGGTGAGATAAGCCCGATAGCTTATGGCTCTTGCCTGGCAATCGGTAAGGAAGGGCGTAGGGCGTGTGTGGCGCCGGAACCGTTCGGTATTTCCGCGTGCAGGTACCAGCGCTGCCATCGCTCTGGTCTGAAAACCCGCTTTACGTGATCCCGTACAATGAGCCAGTTCCGACCCGTCGTCAGGTCGCATTTTTGCACCGACCTTTATCACCATGAATCACGATATTGAACAGGCTCTCGCCGCCGCGCAACAGAACTTCGCGGCCGGGCAATTCGACGACGCCTCACGCCTGCTGAGCAGTATTCTGGCGAGCGCTCCCGATCACGGCGAAGCGCTTGAAGGCCTCGGTTACATCGCCGCCAGACAGGGCGATCACGCACGCGCGGCCGAGTACCTGATACGCGCATCGGCGCACATGTCCATGTCCGTGGAGCAGCTCAATTTCGCCGCGAAGGTCAGTCAGTTGGCGCAGCGCCACAATGATGCAATAGCGCTGCTCGAGCGCTGCCTGGTTCGGTTCCCGAACCATACCGCCTCGTTGCATGGCGTCGCAATGTCGCTGATACCGCTTGGCGAACGGGAGCGTGCGCTCGGGATACTGGCGCATCTGTGCAAAATCCAGCCACAATCAGCCGAAGCGCATTACAACCGGGGGACGCTGCTCGGTACGATGGGGCGCCATGAGGACGAACTGGATGCTTACCGGCAGGCGATTGCGATCAACCCGCGTTTCGTGCGCGCATACGTCAATCTCGGGGTCGCGTTGCGAGATCTGCGGTGCTTCGACGAGGCGCTGCTTCAATTCAAGAAGGCGCTTTCGCTCGATCCGAACGACGCTGGCGCCCGCACCAATCGAGCTCAGACGAATCTGCTGCTCGGGGAATTCGAACACGGCTGGCGCGAATACGAATGGCGTTGGCGCGATGGCACCCAAAGCCACGGCTTTGCGCCGAATACCCAATGGACTGGCATCCAACCGATAAGCGGCAAGACAATTTTCGCTCATCATGAGCAGGGCTTCGGTGACACACTGCAATTCCTGCGCTTCGTGGATCGACTCAGTACGGCTGGCGCTCGCGTCGTATTGCGCGTTCAGGATGCGCTACTGTCGCTTCTCCAGGATTATCCTGGTGCGGCCGAAGTCATCGGCGAGACAGCAGAGGTGCCACGTTTCGATTTTCATATTCCAATGCTCAGTCTGCCGTTTGCGCTCAAGGTTCGTGCGCCCGATCTCGCGACACCTGGCCCATATCTGCACGCGGACCATGCGCTTATCTCTCAGTGGGACGATTTGTTCGCAGGCACCCCTCGACGGCCGAGCATTGGGATCGTGTGGTCGGGTAGCCTCACGCATCTGAATGATCGCGCACGGTCCATATCGCTCGAACAGCTGAAGCCGTTGTTAGATGCCGATGCGGATTTCTTCGCCCTGCAACGGGACGTCCGCGACGGTGATCGAGCGTCCCTCGCGCTGCTCGATCAGCGCGGGGTGCTGCGCGATGTTTCCGCGCGGCTCACCACGTTCGCTGAGACCGCTGCGCTGATCGCTCGCCTTGACCTCGTCATCAGCGTAGACACGGCTGTGGCGCATCTGGCGGGAGCGCTTGGGAAGCCCGTATGGATTGCTTTGCCGTTCATGCCGGACTGGAGATGGCAACTCGACAGAAGCGATAGTCCATGGTATCCGCAGGCGCGGCTGTTTCGACAAACAACGCGAGATGACTGGCCTGCCGTAGTCGCTGAGCTTCGCGCAGAGATCGACGCCCTGCAGAGCCCCTGAACGGCGCCCGACGAACAGCGAGCGCTGCATCTATTTGCTGGCTGTGAAAGAAGCGTGGTCGTGCTGATCGCAACCGCACAACGCTCAGCAAGGACGGACAGGAGCAGTGCAGCCATATCCGTCTGACTCCGGAGATCGACCGGTCGGGGGAGGTGAACTCCGTGCTGGCGGTCGGTCGTGATTTATCGGACCGGATGGTATTCGAAGCAACGATATGGAAGCAGGCCAATTTCGATGCGCTGACCCATCTCCCGAATCGCCAGATGTTCCATGACCGTCTCGACCATGAAGCCAGAATGTCGGATCGTTCTGGACGGCCAATGGGCTTGATGCTGATCGACCTGGATCGATTCAAAGAGGTGAACGACTCCCTGGGGCACGATACCGGCGACATCCTGCTGATCGAGGCGGCGCGGCGCATCACATCGTGTGTGCGCGAGTCCGACACCGTAGCCCGTCTTGGCGGTGACGAGTTCACGGTCATTCTGCCGGAACTGGACGACAGCGAAAGCATTGAACAGATCGCGAAGACCATCATCGGCACACTGGCCGAACCCTTCAGGCTTGGCCCGGATGAAGCCTTCATTTCTGCGAGTATCGGCATCGCGCTTTACCCGCAAGACGCCCGCGAACTGGATGTTCTCTTCAAGAATGCGGATCAGGCCATGTATGCGGCCAAAAGCGCGGGGCGCAACCGTTTCAGCTACTTCACGCCCGACTTGCAAGTGGCGGCGGAAAAGCGCCTGCGTCTCACGAACGATCTGCGCGTAGCCCTGCAGGCCGAACAGTTCCGCGTCTATTACCAGCCCATCGTCGACCTGGCGACTGGCGAAATTTACAAAGCCGAGGCGCTGATTCGTTGGCTGCACCCCGAACGCGGCCCGATCAGCCCGCTGGATTTCATTGCACTGGCCGAAGAGACGGGGCTCATCGTGCCGATCGGCGATTGGGTGTTCAGGCAGGCCGTGCGCCAGGCCCGTCAATGGCGCCGCCGATTCCATCCGTCGTTTCAGCTCAGCGTCAACATGTCACCCGCGCAGATTCGTCAAGACAATCTGGTCTGTATTCAGTGGTCCGAGTACCTCATGCGGGAAGGGATGCCCGGAAAGAGCGTTGCTATTGAAATAACCGAAGGGTTGTTGCTGGACGCCGAATTGAAGGAGAAGTTGCTGACTTTCCGTGATGCGGGGATTGGGATCTCGATTGACGACTTTGGGACTGGTTACTCGTCCCTGGCCTATCTGAAGCGCTTCGACATCGATTATCTCAAGATCGATCGTTCATTCGTACAGAACCTCGGCTTTGACGCCGACAATCAAGCCCTTTGCGAGGCAATGGTCATGCTCGCGCACAAGCTTGGATTGAAAGTGATTGCCGAGGGGGTGGAGACGACAGATCAACGCGATTTTCTCGTCGCCGTGGGTTGTGACTTTGCCCAAGGTTTTTTGTATTCCGAGCCGGTTCCGTCGGATCAATTTGAGGCGCGGGTTTGGCCGACAATCAAGGATGCCGCTGACGACGAAGTGCACGACTGGTCTTGAACTATCGCCGAGCGATGGTAGTGCGATCCTGTCGTGAGCAATGCGGCTTCCGCTCGTCGCGAAGGCCGCACGCAACCCAGTGCTTTCACGCAGTTCCGCTTCGACGCATTACCTCGCGTGAGCTACATCAACCGCTTTGAGAACCCGCCCAAAGAACTCGTCGGCGCTGGCCGGATTCAACCAGCGAACGATAACCGTCATCCGGCGCTCAGGCTCGATCCATGTAAAGGAGCTACCTGCGCCGACGCCGAAATAACTCGACGCCGGCACGCTCGGAAAAATCTTGCGATCAGTATTGAGCCATACCAGGTAGCCGTAAAACGGTGCGATCGCGCACGGCGTTCGCATGCGCGCGATCCACTCACGTGACAGGATGCGCCGGCCGTCCACCACGCCCTCATTGAGCAGCATCTGCGCGACCTTGAGTTGATCGTTCGCGCTGACCGACATTCCGCCGCCCCAGTGCGTGCCGCCAGGAACGGTTTGCATGCGCCGTCCGTCGATCTCGACCCACGCGTTGTCGTAGCCGACCCATTGCCAGTTTTCACTCGCACCCACAGGGCGCATGATCGTTTCGCGGAACACCTCAGGCAACGGTTGCCGGAACAGATAAAGTAGCGCCAGTGAAAGCTGGTTGATACGCACATCGTTGTATTCCCAGTATGTACCGGGCTTGTGCAGCGGACGCAGGTCGCCCTTCTTGCCATCCGGCGGCGCGGCGAAGTTGACGGCTCGATAGTGGTCAGCCTGGTCCGGAAGCCCGAAGTACGAGCCCTGCCATTCGCTCGTCTGTTGAAGCAGCTGCGCCCAGGTCACGGCGGCATTGTGTTCGTCATCGAAGCCGATGCCGGGCGCCCGCACATGGACCGCTTCGTCGACATCCGGCAGCAGTCCGCGGTCGAACGCCACACCGGCGAGCAAAGCGAGGCACATCTTGGCGACGCTGAAAGTCAGATCGGCCCGATCGGGTTCGCCCCATGACGTCAACACGCGACCATCGACGGCGATCGTGCCGGAGACGGGGCCACGATCGTGGACCGGGCCGAGCAACCGGTTCCACGGTGGCGGGTCGTTCACATGCACGCCCCACGCGCCATCCACGTGGCGATCCCAAAGCGATTCATGATCCACTGCGAACTGCACTGCCTGTTGCAAATCGTCTTGCATACGTAAAGTCCTGTTGGTCCAGCGAGGGCGCCGGATTAGCGCGCATTCAGGCGCACACGGGCCCATATGATAGTGAAGAGACTGATGACGGCCGCTAGCATCAGATAGAGGCCAGGGGCGAGATTGTTGCCGGTCGCCGCGATCAGCGCGGCCACGGCAAGCGGTGTGAAGCCGCCGAACACCGTAGTGCCGATGTTGTAGCCGAGCGCCATGCCCGTGGTGCGCGTGCGGGTTGGAAAGAGCTCCGACATCAACGCGGGAATGGGCGCGAAATACGTGGCCTTCAATACGGCGACCCAAACGACCGCGGCAAGCAGCGTCGCAAGCGACGGGTGCGCGTTCATGAACACGAACGCCGGATAGACCGTCGCGAAGAACAGCATGCCGGCGCCCAGCATGATGCGGATACGGCCTACCTTGTCGGACCAATGGCCGACGATCGGCGTCAGCGTCATCATGATAAAGCCGGCCAGCAGCGTCGCAATGAAGCCGGACGAGGGCGCGAGACCGAGTTGCCGCGCTGCGTAGGTCGGCATGTAAAGGAGCATGTAGTTGGCCGTGGTCGTGAGCACGAGCGAGCCGATCGACACGAGAACGCGCTCCTTCTGGGTGGCCAGCAATTCCCGCACTGGCGACGCCGACTTCTCCGCGCGCTCGAACTCGGGCGTTTCGTCGATACGCCGGCGGATGTACAGGCCGACCGGACCGATCAGCATGCCGAACAGAAAAGGAATGCGCCAGCCCCAGCCTTCGAGCTGAGCTTGGGTCAGCACACCGGTCAGCACCGCGCCGAACGCGGATGCGATCAGCGTGCTCGCCCCCTGGCTCGAGAACTGCCAGCTTGCCATGAAGCCTTTGCGCGCCGGCGCGTGCTCGATCAGAAACGCCGTGGAACTGCCGAATTCGCCGCCGGCGGAAAAGCCTTGCAACAGGCGTGAAGCGAAAATGCCGATCGGCGCGAGCAGACCGATCGTCGCGTAGGACGGCATCAGCGCGACCATGCCGGTGCCGAGCGTCATCATCGCGATGGACAGCGTGAGCGACGCCTTGCGGCCCTTGCGGTCGCTGAAGGAGCCGAGCACCAGCGCGCCGACCGGCCGCGCCAGATAGGACAAGGCGAACGTGCCGAGGGTCAGCAGCAGCGACACCGTCTTGTCGTGCACCGGAAAGAATGTCCGCGACAACACGGTGGCAAAGTAGCCATACACGATCAGGTCGTAGAACTCGAGCGCGTTGCCGATGGAAGTCGCGAGGATCAGACGTGATACGCCCGAGCGCGACGCGGGTTGAGCCATCGCACCGGCCGTGGTGGCGGAATCAATGCTCATGGCGGTGTCCCCGGGCGACGTTTCGTGGGAGTGTGGGGACGCTGCCGGCTCCCTGGCTCTCCATAGAGAGTGCGACACGGCGTTGAAGGCCTTCGGGAAGACGACCGGAATCGCAGGGATCCGTCGCGGATTGAATAGCCGTGTCACGTGTCAACGTTGTTCTCCGGTGTCGCGCTCCGTGGGAAAGAGCGCTTGATTCGAAGCGATGGGACGATCTTGGCGTGGACGATATTTGTAGACAATTACAATATTTGGCAGATATCGTTGCCGAAACGGCAAAGCGGGACACTCATGACTCAAATGGACAACACGGCGCTGCGTTACTTTCTTGAAGTGGCGCGCAGCGGCTCGCTGAGCAAGGCGTCGGAGCGGCTGTACGTTGCCGTGTCGGCGCTGAGCAGGCAGATTGCGAAGCTGGAGGAGGAAGTCGGCGCGGCGCTGTTCGAGAGGCGGCCGCGTGGAATGGTGTTGAGCGACGCCGGGCACTTGCTTGCCGAGCATGCGCGCCGCACGCTGCTGGACGCGGAGCGCGTGACCGAGGAGATTCGCGGACTGAGCAACGGCGGCCGCGCGACGATTCGCGTGGCGAGTTCGGAGGGTGTCGCCCCTCATTTTTTGCCGCAGGTTTTTGCGCGCTTTCTGAAGACGCACCCGGCGACGCATTTTCAGCTCGATGTGTCCGCGCCGTCTGTCGCGACGCAGCGCGTGCGCGACGGCGTCGCCGATATCGCCGTGTGTTTCAGCATTTCGCCGGAGAAGGACATCAATGTGGTGTACTCGCAGCGCGCACCGATTTTCGCACTGGTGCGGCGCGGTCATCCTCTCGCGGCGCGCGAGTTCGTGACCCTCGCGGACCTGCTGCCGTGGCCGCTCGCGATCGACCATCAGGGCGTGACGATCCGTCAGCTATTCGACATTTCATGCAGCGTGGCAGGCCTGGTTTTCGACCCGGTGTTCGTCAGCAACTATCATGCGGCGCTGCAAACCTTCGTGCTGCAGACCGATGCCGTCACCGTGACAGGGTTCCTGACCGTGCGTAGCCGGTTGGAGGCGGATGGCCTCGCCGTCGTGCCGATCCGCAATCCTGAGCTTCAGCAGCGCACGCTCCAGATCCAGACGATGGCCGGGCGGACTTTGCCGCATGCGGTGCAGGCGTTCGTTGAACGGCTGACGGGCGCGATCGATAATCCCGCTCTTCTCGATTGAAGCGGTGCGAACCTGAATTTAGCGAGCAGCGGGAATCGAGGGCATGCCTGGTGCGCCGAACATCAACCGCTTTATGGTCGTGACTCATCCTGGCGGCACCGTCCATGTGGTGGTTTAATGCCATTCCTTTATCATTTCAGATCTCGCTGGATGGAGTGATGTATTTGAAAGCTCCATTTTCATTCTGTTAGGCCACGTGGAATTAGAGGCACTTATGTCGACGGACGCAGACGCAATCACGGATGAACGGATCGCTGGAATTGCGGATCGCATGGTCGAAGAAGGTCGGAACGTAACTCCGGTGACAATCTGGTCCGAGGTCCGTGGCGGGTCGATCGTCGCCATCGCGGCGGCGCTCGACCGCTGGCGCGAAGCGCGACAGCCTCAGATCCCGCAGCCTCAGGCTCCCACGTTACCGGAAAACGTCGCCGAAAATATCATGAGCGCGGCCGGCCGCCTTTGGTCGGCCGCTCATGACGAGGCGGAAAGGGCAGCCAGTCAGCGCCTGGGTGTCGTGCGCCAGCATCTCGACGCTACGCTCGCGGAGCGGGGCGAAGCCCTTGCCGAGTATCAGAGAATGGTCGAAGAAGTCGAAGCCGGGCGCGAGCGTCTCGTTGCTTTGACGAATGCGCAAAGTGCCTCGCAGGAAGCTGCGAGGCGCCTCGAAGAGGAACTCGCGACGTCCACACACCGCGCCGAGGCGGCCGAGGCGCGAGTGGAAGAGCTTGTGCAGCGCGCGTCGGTCGAACATGCCGAACTCGAATCAACCAAGGCGGCGCTCGATGAGGAACGCGCGGCGCGTGCTGCGTTGGGTGTCGATATCTCCCGCAAAGATGACGAGATAACGCGGCTCACGCAAGCGCAGCGCGCTTCGGAGGAAGCGGCTACACGCCTCGAAACGGAACTCGCGGCGTCGACACATCGCGCTGAATCCGCCGAGGCGCGAGTGGAAGAGCTTGTGCAGCGCGCGGCGGTGGAACATGCCGAACTCGAATCAACCAAGGCGGCGCTCGATGAGGAACGCGTGGCGCGTGCTACGTTGGGCGCAGTTATCTCCAGCAAAGACGACGAGATAACCCGGCTCACGCAAGCGCAGCGCGCTTCGCAGGAAGCTGCGACGCGCCTCGAAGAGGAACTCGCGACGTCGACTCACCGCGCCGATGCGGCCGAGGCGCGCGTGGAAGAGCTGGTGCAACGCGCATCGGTGGAACATGCCGAACTCGAAAAAACCAGGACGGGGCTTGATGAGGAACGTGCGGCGCGCAATGCATTGGCCGCGGTCGTCTCGAACAAAAACGACGAGATAACGCGGATCACTCACAAGCGCGATGAGGCGTGGAAGGAGGCCGCGGCTTTGGGCGAAGCCTATCGGGCGATGTCAGACGACGTAAAGCGATGGTCCGAGGAATCCGGCGCGGCTTCATCGCGCGCGGAGGCCGCCGAGGCGCAGTTGGACGAGAGCCGCTTGCAACTCGCCGCGCGGGAGACCGAGTTGGACGATGCTCGCCATGCGTTGGCCGGGGAGCGCCAGACTGCTGCGGCGCGGCAGGAAGAAGCATCGGCCAATCTCAGCGAATTGCAGCGCGTAGTCGGGGAACTCGAGGAAGCCCGGAAAGAGATCAGCGCCATGGCCGAAGCGAAAGCAGCCGCGATCGATGAAACCGCCCGAGTCGCGCAGGAAGCCACCGCCGCGAGAGAACGGGCAGAGGCCGCCGGGCAACGAGCGGCAGTGCTTGAGCAACGCTTCGCGGAAATCGATGCCGCGCGCGTGCAGGAGTTGGACGATGCTCGCAATGCCTTGGCAGTTGAGCGCCAGACAGCTGCGGAGCGCTTGGAAGAAGCATCGGCCAATCTCAGCGAATTGCAGCGCGTAGCCGGCGAACTCGAGGAAGCCCGGAAAGAGGTCAGCGCCCTGGCTGACGCGAAAGCGTCTGCGATCGATGAAGCCGCGCGAGCCGCGCAGGAGGCATCCGCCGCGAGAGAACGTGCAGATGCTGCCGGGCACCACGCAGCAGGACTCGCGCAACGCCTCGCGGAACTCGATGCCGCGCGCGGCCAGGAGTTGGACGATGTTCGCAATGCGTTGGCAGTTGAGCGCCAGGCAGCTGCGGAGCGGTTGGAAGAAGCGTCGGTCAAATTCAGTGAACTGCAGCGCGTAACCCGGGAACTCGAGGAAACCCGCAAAGAGCTCAGCGCCATGGCTGATGCAAAAGCGGCCGCGATCGACGAAGCGGTCCGGGTCGCGCAGGAAACCGCCGCCGCGACAGAACGTGCGGATGCCGCCGAGCAACGTGCAGTCGGACTTGAGCAACGCCTCGCGGAACTCAATGCTGCGCGCATCCAGGAAGTACAACGCGATGAGTCTGCGAAAGCGGACGAAGTGGCTGCGTTGCGGCGTCAACTATCGGCTGACGCCAAAGCGCATGAGAAGGCCTTCAACGAGCTTCGCGCACTTGCTGAACAGTGGGTCGCGCATGCAAAGGATCTGAAGCAGCGACTTGGTTCGGCCAACGAGAAGATCTTGTTCGTCGACGCGCGCAGCACAGGAGAGGTGGCGCTTCTACGGCGACTCTCGGCTGAACTTGAGCGGCTTAAGCCGGATCATGAGCTGGCATCCCGCGACGCGCAGCAAAAACTGATTGGCGCGACGATGGCCGAACGACTCGCCCAGAAGGGTTACCGATATGACCCGGCTACGGCGGTTATTTCCAAAGTGGAAAGCTGATGATGCAGATCGGTTTGAACCAGTCGCGACGAGGTTGAGCGCGAGTATCGGCGTGGCGTGATGTTACCGGAATACGTCATTTACGCCGCTAGCCGATCGGACATGAGAACGGGACAATGCGTTGCAACGCATACACGCACAAGGAGATCTGTATGTCCCCGGTTTCAGCCGTTCCGGCCGCCGACAGTGGCGCGGCGCTCGCTCACTTCAGTACGTTGTTGTCATTCGAAACCGATTGCGCTGACGTACATGCGTCACTTGAAAGCGACGACCCCCTTTCCGTCGATTTCGTACTGCTCGACGTGCGTAGCTCCGCACTTTTCGCGCGTGGCCATGTGCCGGGCGCAGTGAATCTTTTGCACGGCAAGATTGTGGCGTCGAAGCTCGCTGAGTATCCGCCCGATACTCTCTTCGTCACGTACTGCGCGGGCCCTCACTGCAACGGCGCAACGCGCGCCGCAATCAAGCTTGCTCAGCTCGGCCGCCCGGTCAAGGTAATGATCGGTGGCATCGCCGGGTGGCTCGACGAAGGTTTCCAGTTAGCTGTTGGCAGTGAAAAGTGACCCGGGGCGCGATTGGCAGGATGCGTACGCATCTTGCCAATCGTGTCTGACGGCGCATGAATTCCGTAGCCGAAACGGAGCGACTTGCAGGCGCGATGGCCGTATCGCCTAGCCAGGCCGACTTCTCAGATGAGCGACGAGGGCGACCCTGTCATGGAGTAGAGGACGATACCGGTTGGTATGCACCAGCATACGTTTGCATGTCATTTTTCTCAGTCTATGGTTAGTGACAATAGATTCTTTTCCGAGTCTTTTGCATTTTTTCCTGCTTCTATTGTGCAGGGACACCGGTAACATCGCGCCATGCACAATCACCTCGTCGTCGCGCTGGCTTACGACCGGCTCTGCACTTTCGAATTCGGTTGCGTGACCGAACTGTTCGCACTCGAACGTCCCGAACTCGGCGTCGACTGGTATCGCTTCGCGGTATGCGCCGGCGAGGCCGGGCCGATCCGCGCGGCGGGCGGCATCACGATTGCCGCGCCTTATACGCTCAAGCTGCTGGAGCGCGCCGACACAATCGTCATCCCCGGCTGGCGCGATGCGGACGAAGCGCCGCCCGAACCGCTGCTGAAAAAAATTCGCGCCGCGTACCAGCGCGGCGCGCGCCTCTGTTCGATCTGCTCGGGCGTGTTCGTGCTGGCGGCCGCGGGTGTGCTCGACGGCAAGACCGTCACGACCCACTGGCGTTATGCCGCGAAATTGCAGCAGCGCTATCCGCAATTGCGTGTGCAGCCGGATGCGTTGTATGTCGACGAAGGCCGCATCATCACGTCGGCGGGATCGGCTGCGGGACTCGACATGCTGTTGCATCTGGTGCGGCGCGATCATGGCATCGCGGTGGCGAACCGGGTCGCGCAGCGGCTCGTGGTGCCGCCGCATCGCGAGGGCGGTCAGGCGCAGTTCGTGCCGCGCCCGATGCCGCTGGACGACAGCGGCCGTCTGGCGAAGCTGATGGACTGGGTGCGCGCTCATCTGGCCGCGCCGCACACGCTGCGCTCGCTTGCCGAGCGCGCGGCGATGAGTCCGCGCACGCTGCAGCGGCAGTTTCACGACGCCACCGGCATGGCGCCTTATGAATGGCTGCTGCGCGAGCGGGTGGCGTTCGCCCGCGAGTTGCTCGAAGCGCAGGCGCAGGCGCCGTTGCCGATGGCGCGCGTCGCGGAGCTGGCGGGCTTCGGCTCCGAAGAGTCGTTGCGGCGGCATTTCCGGCGCATTGCGCTGACGAGCCCCGGCGCATATCGCAGGAGATTTGGCGTGCAGGCCGGGGTCTGACAATGCTGTGTCGCCGGGCGCGCGGGCCTGCGTCCGAGTGTGCCTGATCGTCCGATTTCTCCAGGGCCACGATGGCTGGTGCTGCGGGCGTCGCTGCCACTGCCACTGCCACTGCTTCCAACACCGCCATTGCGCCGAACCGCGCCCGACGCGCATCAGCCCGCCGCTTCGATGCCCGCAGCGTCGCTGCGCGGACGACCTACCGACGCATTTCCAGTTTATGCATATCGCATAGAGCATGACGCAGCGCGGCTGTCCGGCCAGCAGCGCGCCAGGCGACGTCTGGCGACGCCCGAACAGGTTCGCGCAATCGCTGATTTTCTGTCAGCATCACCGCCAGCAACCGTGCCGGCGCGCGTCGAGCGTGCCGCGCATCGGCGATACAGAATCAGTGCTTTGCAACCTAACGCCGGAACGCGTCCGCCGCCACGGTCTCCTCCTGCTCATGAACGTCAAAATCGTCCTCGCTGCCGCCGTGATTGCCGTATCGGGCGCAAGCACCGCGCTGATGCCGGCGCTTGGCGCCGCGCAGACGCCGCATGCCGACTCGCGCGCCGAGTTGTATCGCCGCAACCTGGTGGCGGGTAAGGACGCCCCGTGCCGCACCAATGCGTCGTGCGCGGCGCTCGGCGTGGCCGCGCTGGAAGCGGGGCGCGTCAAGGACGCGCAAACGCTGGTGGCGATGGAGGCCGCGCTCGCCGAAGCCACCGCGATGCAGGCCGCCGAAGGGAACTCGCCGAAAGCCACCAGTTCGGCACGCGCGCGCGTCGCGATGGCGCTGGTTCATCAGGGTGATGTGCAGCTGAAGCTGGGCGCGCTGTCCAACGCGCGTGCCTACTACCGGAGCGCGGCGAGCCGTGGCGACGACTATCCCGGCGACGCGCTGCTCGGCCGCGCGGTGGCCGCCGCGCGTGAACGGCTGGAAGCGATCTCCCAACAGGCGGTGGTGACGGGCGTGCCGCCGGGCGGCGCGCGCTTTAGCCGCTACCTGTTCTTCGGCGCGTGGAACAGCATCGACATGAAGCCGGTGAAAGGGCGGCGCGGCGTGTACCGGCTCGATGGTGAGTTCGTCTATCCGACCGTGGGCCCCGACGGCGAGCCGAGCGCGAACATGGGCAGTCTGTCGGCCCTCGTGCGGTTCTACGACGGCGCCGCGCGCGTGCCGATGACCGATGCGCGCGGCGATGGGCCCATCGACGCCACCGCGAAGATCGCCAACCTCGCGCCGCTCGACCAGCGCGACGACAAATGCCTGATCGAGTTCAAGCTCTCCGGGCCGGAGACGCTCGACGTTCGCACGCACGGCTCGGTGACGGCCTGCGGTTTCGGCTTCAACGTGAGCGCCGACGGACGTTACTACCTGATGACGGGTTCCTGACGGCGCCCATACGGGCCTGACGAGGTCGAAGCCTTGAAAGCCTGAACCGGCAGGATGCAGGAGTCGATGTGGTCTACAGTGCAGGATGCGCCGGCCTCGAGCTTGCTGAAGCATCCTCACCGAAGAAGCCCGCTCGAAGCCCGGTCAAGCCGCCTGTCCAACGGAACCCCCATGCCCGACATCGAGAAAATCATCGCCCGTTTCAACGCCGGCCGCGATCCCGAACGGCTCGCGATGAAATACAAAGCCATGCGCGGCTCGCCGTTCGTGTTTTTGCGCGGCACGTGTCATCTGTTCTATGAGCGCCTGCCGCGCGACAAGGTGCTCGACGACGCGCCGCCGGTGTGGATTTGCGGCGACCTGCACCTGGAGAATTTCGGCAGCTACAAGGCCGACAATCGCCTGATCTACTTCGACAACAACGATTTCGACGAAGCCTGTCTCGCGCCCGCGCTGTACGAACTGGTGCGCCTGCTGACGAGCGTGCTGGTCGGCGCGGCCGATCTCGACCTCAGCCGCGCGCAGGCGCTCGCGCTCTGCCATACCGCGGTGGATGCTTACGGCGCGGCGCTCGCGTTCGGCAAGGCGCGCTGGATCGAGGCGGAAACGTCGGTCGGCATGGTCCGCGATCTGTTCGACGCGCTGGCGAGCCGCACGCGCGCCGCGCATCTCGACCGGCGCACTGTGCTCAGGGGCAAGTCCCGCATGCTTAAAGTGGACGGCAAGAAAGCGCTGCCGGTGAGCGACGCGCAGCGTTCGGCCGTCACGCAGTTCATGCAGCGCTTCGCGGCGGAGGAGCCCAATCCCGAGTTTTATCGCATCCTCGACGTGGCGCGGCGGATCGCGGGTACCGGTAGCCTCGGCGTGGATCGCTACGTGATTCTCGTCGAAGGCAAAGGCTCGCCGGACGGCAATTTTCTGATCGACCTGAAAGAGGCGCTGCCTTCGTCGCTCGCGCCGCATCTGCACACGCCGCAACCGAACTGGCAGTCCGAGGCGCAACGCGTGGTCGAAGTGCAGCGGCGCAATCAGGCAGTGTCGCAGGCGTTCCTGCGTGCGGTCGACTTCAACCAGCGCTCGTATGTGCTGCGCAGCCTCCAGCCTTCCGAAGACCGGGTCGCGCTGAGCGACTGGAACGGCAAGCTGCCGCGGCTCGAAGAAGTGGTCAACAGCATGGCCGAATTGAGCGCGTGGGCGCATCTGCGCAGCGGCGGCCGGCAGAAATCGTCGATCGCCGACGACTTGATCGCATTCGGCAATCGCCGCGACTGGCAGTTGCCGCTGATCGGGATCGCGACCCGTTGCGAAGCACAGGTGCAGGTCGACTGGAAAGCGTATTGCGAGGCTTACGATCGCGGTGCGTTCGAGTTGGCGGTGAAGCGTTGAGCGGATTTGCTGTGGTTCGTTGTGGTGATTCGTTGTGGTGATTCGCTGGGTGAGCGAGACGGTCGGCGTTGAGCGTGTCGTGCAGCACGTATTCGCACGGTGCATTGAGCAGGTCACACGTGGCGAAAGCGCCGCGTAATCCGGCCATAGCCGCAGCGGAAGCGTACCCGCAGCGACGGCGGAAGCCGCCGCGAAACCATCGCGAGAACGCGCAAAACCGCCGCAGAACAAGTTGCGTCGGCGCGCTCCAATCACCTCTCCAATACACCCCACATCAACCGGTCGCCGAGGCCAGTCCCGCTCCAGACAAACCCCGATTGCTGCGGTGAATCCGCCGCTGATATTGTTCGCTGGTTCATGTGGAAGCGCTTCCACTCAAGTGTTTAACGAGCTTGGCGCGGCGTCTTCCATCCCACCAGGTTCCACCGATCTCAGCGTAGGAGAAGCCGTGGCAAACGACGCATCCACAGTAATCGAACCAGTCTCCCCCCAATCGCTCGCCGACCCGTTCACGCCGCCCGCGGACTCGTCGCTGTGGCGCAAGAACTTCCTGCTCGGCGCGGCCACCGCTGCGTATCAGATCGAAGGCGCGATCCACGAGGACGGCCGCCTGCCGTCGATCTGGGACACCTTCTCGGCGACGCCCGGAAAGGTGCTGGCCGGCGACACCGGCGAGGTGGCCTGCGATCACTACCATCGCTGGGAAGCGGACGTCGACATGCTGGTGGGGCTCGGCCTCGAAGGCTATCGGCTGTCCATCGCATGGCCGCGCGTGATGGACGCGGCCGGCGCGCCGAATCGCAAGGGCATCGACTTCTACAAGCGCCTGCTCACGCGTCTGAAAGACAAAGGCGTCACGACCTTCGCCACGCTGTATCACTGGGACCTGCCGCAGCATCTGGAAGATCGCGGCGGCTGGCTCAACCGCGACACCGCGTACCGCTTCGCCGACTACGCGGACCTGATGAGCCGCGAATTGTCCGGCCTCGTCGACGCATGGGCGACGCTCAACGAGCCGTGGTGCTCGGCGTATCTCGGCTACGGCAACGGCCACCACGCGCCGGGCCTCGCGAACAGCCGCTTCGCGACGCAAGCGATGCATCATCTGCTGCTCGCGCACGGTCTTGCGCTGCCGGTGCTGCGCGCCAACGACCCGCGCTCGCAAAAGGGCATCGTCGCCAACATCGGCCGCGGCACGGCCAACAGCGACAGCGCCGCCGACCAGCGCGCGGCGGAGTTGTTCGAGGTTCAGCACAACGCGTGGATTCTCGATCCGCTGCTCAAGGGCGAATATCCGCAGGCGCTGTTCGAACTGTGGCCGGGCACCGAGCCGCTCGTGCTCGACGGCGACATGAAAGTTATTTCGACGCCGCTCGACTTCCTCGGCATCAACTATTATTTCCGCACCAACGTCGCGAGCGACGGCGCGCACGGCTTCAAGGACGTGCCGCTCGAAGGCGTCGAGCGCACGCAGATGGGCTGGGAGGTGCACCCCGACGGCTTGCGCGATCTGCTGACCGGTTTCAACGAGACCTATGCGAACCTGCCGCCGATCTACATCACCGAAAACGGCATGGCCTCGGACGATCAGGTGAACGACGGCAAGGTGGACGACAGCCAGCGCATCTCGTTCCTCAAGCGCCATCTCGCCGCGGTCGACGAAGCGATCAAGGCGGGTGTCGAGGTTCGCGGCTATTTCCTGTGGTCGCTGATGGACAACTTCGAGTGGGCGTTCGGCTACGAGCGGCGCTTCGGCATCGTGCACGTCGATTACGCGACGCAGAAGCGCACGATCAAACGCAGCGCGGAACTGGTCACGAAATTTTTGAAGGAGCGTAAGGCGCGCGCATAGCGAGTGGCGAGTGGTGAAAAACAGCAAATCAAGCTGATTGGCATGTCGACTTGAAACACGGGCACAAAGCCCGGAGGAGACGGAATGAACAGCAGCAAAATGGTCTTACGAGGCGTGGTTGCGGCACTGGCGTTGTATGGCGTCGTCGCGCAGGCGGAGCCCTTGAAGGCCAACGTGATTCACTGGTGGACCTCGGGCGGCGAATCGGCCGCGATTCGCCAGTTTGCCGATGCGTATACCAAGGCCGGCGGGCAGTGGGTCGACAACGCGGTTGCGGGCGCCGATCAGGCGCGCTCCACGGCGATCAACCGGATCGTCGGCGGCGATCCACCCACGGCCGCGCAGTTCAACACGTCGAAGCAGTTTCACGACCTGATCGATCAGGGCTTGCTGAACAACATCGACGACGTCGCCGCGAAAGAGAACTGGAACACCATGCTGCCGCCGTCGATCGTCGACAGCATCAGGATAAAGGGCCATTACTACGCGGCGCCGGTCGACATCCACATGCTGGCCTGGTTCTTCTATTCGAAGCCGGTGTTCCAGAAGGCCGGCATCACCGCCGAGCCGAAGACCTATGACGAGTTCATTGCCGATCTCGGCAAGCTAAAGGCCGCAGGCGTGATTCCGCTCGCGCTCGGCGGCCAGCCGTGGCAGGAGAAGATCACGTTCGACGCGGTGCTCGCCGAAGTGGGCGGCACCGATCTGTACATGAAGGTGTACCGCGACCGCGATATGAAGGCGGTGAATTCGGACGCGTTCAAGAAGGTGCTCGTGTCGTTCAAGCGTCTGCACGATTTCGTCGATCCGGGGTCGCCAGGCCGCAACTGGAACGACGCAACCGCGCTGGTGATTTCCGGCAAAGCGGGCGTGCAGATCATGGGCGACTGGGCCAAGGGCGAATTCTCGGCGGCCAATCAGATCCCGGGCAAGGACTTCGGCTGCTTCCCCGGCTTCGGTCCGCATTCGCCGTATCTGGTGACGGGCGATGTGTTCGTGTTCCCGAAGACCGACAACCCGTCGGCGATCAAGGCGCAGAATCTGCTCGCCACGGTGATGACCTCGCCATCCGCGCAAGTCGCGTTCAGTGCGAAGAAGGGCTCGATTCCGATTCGTCCCGACGTGGACGCCAGCAGTCTCGACATCTGCGCGAAGGAGGGCATTGCGATCATGAAGGACAAGTCGCGTCAATTGCCGAATCCGGAAATGCTGCTCTCACCTGACACGCAGGGCGCGCTGATCGACGTCGTGACTAACTTCTGGAACAAGAACCAGTCGGTCGACGATGCGCAGAAAGCGTTTGCCAGCGCGTTGAAGAGCTAGGTGTCCGGCGATGCACGCGCTCAAGCTGCCAGCCGCCGGTTCCAGGCCGGGCCACAAGCCGCTCAGGAAGCGCATCTCCATCGCGGCGTGGCTGGCGCTGCTGCCGATGGTCCTGACCGTCGTGTTCGCGTATCTCGGCACGATGGTCTGGACCGCGCGTGTGTCGCTCAGCAATTCGCGCACGTTTCCATCCGGCGACTTCGCGGGCTTCACGCAATACGCACGGCTCTTCCATAACGACCGCTGGTTGCTGTCGCTGCAAAACATCGTGATCTACGGCGCGTGCTTCATCGTCGTGTGCATGGTGATCGGTTTGCTGCTGGCGATTTTCATCGATCAGCGCGTGGTCGCGGAAGGCGCGTTGCGCACGGTGTTTCTCTATCCGTATGCGATGTCGTTCGTCGCGACGGGGCTCGTCTGGCAATGGATTCTCAATCCGGAGCTGGGCGCGCAGGCCGTACTGCACAAGCTCGGCTTCGTGCACGCGCGCTTCGACTGGATCGTCGATCAGGACTGGGTGATCTACACCATCGTCATCGCGACGGTGTGGCAGGCCTCGGGCCTGGTGATGGCGCTGCTGCTTGCGGGCTTGCGCGGCATCGACGACGAGCTGTGGAAGGCCGCGCGCATCGACGGCATTCCGCGCTGGCGCGTGTATGCGAGCATCGTCGTCCCGATGCTCGGGCCGTCGATCTCCACCGCGTTCGTGCTGCTGTTCGTGATGGTCGTGAAGCTCTACGACGCGGTCGTCGCGATGACCCAGGGCGGTCCCGGCACCGCGAGCGAAGTGCCGGCCAAATTCATCATGGACTATCTGTTCGGGCGCGCCAATATCGGCCTCGCGTCGGCGGCGTCGATCGTGTTGCTGGCGACGGTGCTCGCGATTCTCGCGCCGTTCTTCTATGCGCGAAGCCGCGCGGCTTTGCGTAAGGAGGTGTGATGAACACGCTCAGTACTCCGCTCAAAGGCGGCGCGCCGGGCCGCGCGCACTCACGTCGGCGGCGCTCCGCATTCACACCGGCGCGAATTGGTGTGTACGCATTTCTGCTCACGGCGGCGCTGTTTTTCCTGCTGCCGCTCTACGTGATGCTCGTCACGTCGGTCAAGCCGATGAGCGAGATTCGCCTCGGCAATTTGCTCGCATTTCCCGCGCATTTCACGCTCGACGCGTGGAGCGCCGCGTGGCAATCCGCGTGCACCGGGCTCGATTGCAACGGCATCCGGGTCGGCTTCTGGAACTCGGTGCGCATCGTCGTGCCGAGCACCATCCTGTCGATCGTGGTCGGCGCGGTGAACGGCTACGCGCTGTCGTTCTGGCGCCCGCGCGGCGCCGGCGTGCTGTTCGGCGTGCTGCTGATGGGCGCGTTCATTCCGGTGCAGGTGATGGTCTATCCGCTCGTGCGCGTGCTGGCGAGCGTGCATCTGTTCAGCTCGCTGCCGGGTATCGTCCTGATTCACACGATCTTCGGCATGCCGGTGATGACGCTGCTGTTTCGCAACTACTACGTGTCGATTCCGCAGGAGCTGTTCAAGGCGGCGCGCATCGACGGCGGCGGCTTCTGGCGCATCTTCCTGCAACTGATGCTGCCGATGTCCACGCCGATCATTGTGGTGGCGATCATCATGCAGGTGACGAACATCTGGAACGACTTCATTCTCGGCCTCGTGTTCGCCGGCACGAAAAATCTGCCGATGACGGTGCAGTTGAACAACATCATCAATACGACGACCGGCGAACGCCTCTATAACGTCAACATGGCGGCCACCATTCTGACTTCGATGGTGCCGCTCGCGGTCTACTTCATTTCGGGGCGCTGGTTCGTGCGCGGCATTGCGTCCGGCGCTGTCAAGGGATAGGGCAAAGGCAACGGCATGACAAACATGGCTGGTGTGGCAAATGCGGCTGACGTGGGCGACGGCGCGAGCGGGGCTGACGCGGCGGATCTCACGAATCCGGCCAACGTGGCGGTGCGCAATCTGACCATTCGCCTCGGCACGAATACCGTGATCGAGAACCTCGATCTCGACGTGCAAGCCGGCGAGTTCATCGTGCTGCTCGGCCCATCGGGCTGCGGCAAATCCACGTTGCTGCACAGCATCGCCGGGTTGATCGACGTGAGCGACGGCAGCATCGAGATCGCCGGCGAAGACATGACGTGGGCCGACCCGAAAGACCGGCGCATCGCGCTGGTGTTCCAGTCGTATGCGCTGTATCCGACCATGAACGTCGAGCGCAATCTGTCGTTCGCGTTGCGCATCAACGGCACGCCGAAGGCGGAGATTGCGCGGCGCGTGGCGCGCGCCTCCGAGATGCTGCAACTCGGTCCACTGCTCAAGCGCAAACCGGCGCAACTGTCGGGCGGACAGCGGCAGCGCGTGGCGATCGGCCGCGCGATCGTACGCGAAGCCGACGTCTTCCTGTTCGACGAACCGCTGTCGAATCTCGACGCCAAGCTGCGCACCGAACTGCGCCGCGAACTCAAGCAGCTGCATCAGCGGCTCGGCGCGACGATGATCTACGTGACGCACGATCAGGTCGAGGCGATGACGCTCGCCACCCGCATCGCGGTGATGCGCGGCGGCGTGATCCAGCAGTTCGGCACGCCCGCCGAAGTCTACGCGCGCCCCGACAATCTGTTCGTCGCGACCTTCCTCGGCACGCCCGCGATGAACCTGATCAAGGGCTCGCTCGAAGAGCGCAACGGTGCGCTTCACTTTTGCATCCCGCACTGGCAACTCGACGTCTCGGCCTACCCGTTCAGACGCGCGCCGGCGCAAGGGCGCCCCCCTGTGCCCTGTGTGCTCGGCGTGCGCGCCGAAGACGTGCGGCTCGCCGAGGGTTCGAGCGAGCGCGCAAAAGTTTCGCTGGTGGAGCCAATGGGCAACCACCGCATCATCTGGCTCGACTATCATGGCGAGCAGATCGCGTCGATCGACCAGGGCAGGGCGCCGCTCACGCCTGGCGATAGCGCGACGTTCTCGTTCGACGCCGCCCACGTCTCCCTGTTCGAGGAGGCGAGCGGCGCGCGTTTGTAGCGCTGGAGACGGCGCGGTTGCAATCAACATGGCATGACGGAGAACCGCGTGGCAACACTCAAGGATGTCGCGGCACTGGCCGGCGTAGGCATGTCCACTGCCTCGCGGGCCATTTCCGGTAAAGGACCCATCTCCGCCGACGCCGCCGCCCGCGTAAAGGCGGCGATCGAGGCGCTGAACTTTCGCCCGTCGTCGATCGGCCGGGCCATGGCGACGCAGTCGCTCGGCATCATCGGGATTTTCGTGCCGACCTTTTTCGGCTCCTACTACGGCACCATTCTCAAGCAGACCGACGCCGAACTGCGCGCGGTGCGGCGACACGTGGTGGTGGCGACCGGCTGCGGAGAAGTGTCGCCGCGCGAGCAGGCGATCGAGGCGGTGCGCTTTCTGATCGGCCGCGATTGCGACGGCGTCGTGGTGATCAGCCACGATCTGCATGACGAAGACCTCATCATGCTGCATGCGATGCATCCGAGGATGGTGTTTCTCAACCGCGCGTTCGAGCAGTTGCCGGAGGCGTCGTTTTGCGCCGACCATTGGCGCGGCGGCGAACTGGCGGCGCGCACGCTGCTCGATCATGGACACCGGAACATCGCTGTGATTTCGGGGCCGTTCACTTCGTCGGACAACCAGGCGCGGCTCGGAGGCTTCTTTGCCGAACTGGCGCGTGAAGGCATTGTGCGCGACGACGTCACGCTGATCGAATCGGACTTCTCGCCGGAAGGCGGCTACGCGGCCGCGCAGAAGCTGCTCGATTCGAAGCGGCGCGCAACAGGCCTCTTCTGCGCGAACGACACGATGGCGGTGAGCGTGCTCGCGCGTCTGCACCAGGCGGGCATTGCCGTGCCGGACGAAATGTCGGTGATCGGCTACGACGACGATTACTCGGCCGCTTATGCGGCGCCCGGACTGACGTCGGTGCACATTCCGACTGCGGAACTGACGCAGAACGCGGTGCGCTGGCTGATCAACCAGTGCTACCGGACCACATGGGAAATCTTCCGCGAGTTTCCGGTGAGCGTGACGATGCGCGAGTCGGTGGGGCCGGCGCCGGGGGCGCAGGGTCCGTCGGTGAACGAAGGGCGGATTCGCAGCGGGGCGTAGCTTGATTACGGATTGTTTGCATGGCTTACGGCTTCGCTTGAGGCGTTCCCCTAATTGCCGCGTGAAGATGGCCGCCGCGCCGCTTCACGCACGAAGCCCGCAGCGGACCGCAAAGGTTTGCGGCTTGATTATTCGTGGTTTTTCCGCCGTTTCTCGACGCATTCCAGGCTCTCCCACATAAGTAGATCCAAGCGCTTATAAAAATATTTGTAATTCTTCGCAACAGAGCTTTGCGGTTTTCGTCATCCAATTCGCTTAACTATCCCTTAGACTTGCCAGTAACAGTTTGTTACGAGGTATGTGATGTTGGCCGTCGTTCTGGTTGCCTGTCCAATTTGCATCGTCGCGCTGTTCGGTTTTGCGCGGCATGTCGATCCGCAAACAGGTCATTTCAAGCGTTGAGTTTTCAGGCCGTGGGTCATTGCTCCGGCTGATCTTGCTTTAAGTCTTGCTTTTGCGTGCCGAGTCGCGGCACGATGCGCGATAACCTAAGTTTCGGGCGGTATCGCGTATGCGGGATTTTCTGGCGAATATCATCGCGCGCGCCGGCGTGCTGAAGGGCGTTCTTCCTTTGAGCCGTGCCGCGGCGGCGCGCGATGCGCTGGCCGGCGTGCAGCTTGCGTCGATGGATATTCCGCAAGTGCTCGGCTATGCGCGCATTGCCGGCATGCCCGCCGTTACCGGGCTCTACACGGTCTTTCTGCCGCTTGTCGCGTTCGCGTTTTTTGGTGCATCGCGGCACCTGGTGGTGGCCGCCGATTCCGCGACGGCCACCATTTTCGCGAGCCGTCTTTCGACGATGGCGCCGGCGTCGAGCGCCGAATACGCAGCGCTCGCCGCAATGGTCGCGTTGCTCACCGCTGGCCTGCTGTTCATCGCGCGCATCTTCAAACTGGGCTTTCTGGCCGACTTCCTGTCGCGCACCGTGCTGGTCGGCTTTCTCACCGGCGTCGGCTTGCAGGTCGGCATCGCGATGCTGGGCGACATGTTCGGCGTGCCCGGACACGCCGCGCGCAGCATCGATCAATTGCTGCTCGTGGTGCACGAGTCCGCGCGAATCAATCCGCCGACGCTCGCCATTTCGTTGCTGGTGGTCGTCGCGATTCTGGCGTGCAAGCGCTTCCTGCCGCGCGTGCCGGTGCCGTTGATCGCCGTCGTCGCGGGTATCGCGGCAAGCGACCTCTACGATTTCGCGGCGCGTGGCATCTCGGTGCTCGGACCCGTCGCGGGCGGCCTGCCGCCGTTGAGCATGCCATCGGTGACGTGGCAGCAGATGCTCGATCTGTTGCCGGTCGCGGCCTCGTGCTTCGTGATGATCGTCGCGCAAAGCGCCGCCGCGAGCCGCGTGTTCGCCGAGCGCTATCACGAACCGGTCGACACCAACGCCGATCTGCTCGGGATCGCCGCGGCCAATGCGGCAGCGGCGTTATCGGGCGCGTTCGTGGTGAACGGCAGCCCGACGCAAACCGCCATGGCCGATCGCGCGGGCACGCGCAGCCAGTTCGCGCAACTCGCGTTCGCGGCGACGGTGGTCGTGGTGCTGCTGTTTTTCAGCCGCTATCTGCGTTATCTGCCACATTGCATTCTCGCCAGCATCGTGTTCACGATCGCGATCGGCCTGATCGACCTGAAGACGCTGTTTGCGATTCGCCGCGAAAGTCCCGGCGAATTCGCGCTGGCGGTGTTCACCGCGGCGGCGGTGGTGCTGATCGGCGTCGAGCACGGCATTCTGGTCGCGGTGGCGTTATCGCTGCTGCGTCACGTGCGGCACAGCTACCGGCCTCACACGATGGTGCTCGTTCCTGGCGAGGACGGCGTCTGGGTGCCGGTGCCCGCCGCGCCGGGTATCCAGACAGAGCCGGGGCTGATCGTCTACCGCTTCGGCGCCGACCTGTTCTACGCGAACGATCATTTTTTCGTCGATGACATTCGCCGTCTGGTCGATCGCGCGCCGAGCGCGGTGCGCTGGCTGGTGATCGACGCGAGCGCGATCACCGATCTCGACTATTCGGCGGCGCGCTCGGTGGGCGAACTGTGCAACGCGCTCAAGCAGGGCGGTATGGAGGTGATCTTCGCGCGTGTGAACCAATATCTGCGCTCGGACATGGATCGGCATGGGATCACGCCGATCGTCGAGGAACGCTGCATTTTCGGCACGCTGCACGAGGCGCTGCTCACGGCGGGTATCGAGAAGCCGGATGCGCATGTGAAGCACGCGCCGTAGCGGAAGATTTTCGCGGGGACAGCGGCTAATGTTGCGGTTCGTCGGCGAAAAAGTAGCCGATGAAAAAGCATGCGCCAGCGATTGCCATGCCCAGCACGGCTACTGTGTAAGCGAGGGCGGTGCCGTGCCACAGACCGTCGAACCATTGATGAAGCTGCGCCATCAGCACCGCCGCATTGCCGCCGATACGCTGCAATTCGATCTGATAGCGCGGATCGACGGCGCTGTATCGGGCGATCGCGTCGTCGGGCGGCGGTGTGCTCGCGTAGATCAGCGCCGCCGCGATCAGCCCCGCGAGCAGCACGACGGTGCCCGCCAGATACAGCCGCTTCTGCAAGGGCGAGCGTTTCGCCGTCGGGTTCACATCGTTGCTACCGCTCATCGCTTTGGCTTGTCCACTTGGTTCGTCACGGCGACAGTATCGCAGAGCGGCGGCGCGCGTCGAACGCGCGCTAACTTTTCGAGGTCAGCATCTTGATGCCCGCGATGCCGAACATCAGCGCGAGCGAGCCGTCGAGCCAGCGCCGGATCGCAACATAGATGCGCCGCGCGGAAGCGGTCGAAAACAGCACCGCGTAGCTGCTGAACACCGTCACGCCGATCGCCATGCAACCGAGCACCACCGGCAACGTGTGCGACGTGCCGGTGGCGGGGGACACGGCCAGCGAGACGATCGACAGCCAGACCAGCACCGCTTTCGGATTGGTGAGATGCAGCAGCAGGCCTCGCAGATAGAGACGTTTGAGCGGCTCGCCCGGCCGAGCGTCGCCGATGGGCAACTTGCCGGGGCCGAATGCGGAACGCGCCGATTTGAAGCCGAGCCATAGGAGATACAACCCACCGGCGATCCGGATGGCCACCAGACACTCCGAATACCTGGCGAGCAGCGCCGATAAACCGAGCGACGCCAGCAGCGCCCAGGAGAACGAGCCCGACACCACGCCGAGCGCGAACGCTAATGCGGAGCGCCGGCCCGCGCTCATCGCGAGCGACATGATCGCGAGATTGCTGGGTCCGGGGCTCGCGGTGCCGACGAAGTAGGCGCTGTAGGCGATCAGGACATCGGCGGTGAGGATGGGGCTTGCGATCATGGTCTCTGGCACTCGGAGGCAAAGGAGCTGCCGGCACGCGGGGCGATGCGCGCACGCGTGACGAACATGGGATGAACGCGCGGTTCGATGTGTTTCGATGCACGAGCAGACGATTCTGCGCGCCACCGCGCGAATCTCACAGATACAGTTGACGGGCCGCACAACAGGACAATCAGGCATGCGGGCACGGCAACTCACACCCCCGCCGCCGCCCCGCCAATACAATCGGCCAACACATCCGTCACCGCTTGGCGGCTATGCCGTGGACGCTGCACGAGCCCGATCTCGCGCTGAAACGTCGCGTCACCGAGTTCGAGCGCGGCGACGCTCGCCGGCCACTTGCCGAGCCCCGCCGTGTTCGGAATCAGTGCCACCCCAATGCCGCGCGCGACCAGTTGCACGATCGCTTGCAACTCGTCCAGCTCGATCACGTCGCGCACGTTCAGACGCGAGCGCCGCAGAAACCGGTCGACCAGCCTGCCGCCAAACGATGTGCGATCGTAGCGGATGAACGGCTCGCTCTTGAGCAGCTCGCGCCAGCCGTGCTGGCCGCGCGCGAGCTTCTTCGGCACGAGCAGCACGAACGGCTCGGTGACGAGCGTGCGCCATTCGAGTTCGGACGGCAGCGTGAACGAAGGCTTGATGATGACGGCCAGATCGAGTTCGCCGGAATCCACTTGCCCGAGCAGACCCAGCGACACGCCTGGCACGACGCGAATCCGCCAGCCGGGTCGGTCGTCGCGAAAACGCGTCAGCGCATCGGCGAGAAACGACACTTGCGCGGAGGCGATCGCGCCCAGCCGCAGCATGCCGCTTTCGGCCGCCACTGCGCCGCGTTCGGAGAGCCGCGCATAGAGCGTCATCATTTCCTCGGCGAGCGCGAGCGTTTCACGGCCGGCGTCGTTGAGCGTCGCGGAGCGCCCGGTGCGGTCGAACAGCGCGAAGCCGAGCTGCTCTTCGAGCCGCTGCATCTGCGCGCTCACCGCCGATTGCGTCAGCCCGATGCGCGCGCCCGCGCCGGAGAACGTGCCGTACTGGCTGACGGCAATGAAGGTCTTCAGCTCGCTGAGCATTTTGATTGATCGAAATTGGTGATGGTGAGATCAAATATATATCGTTTTCCACCATTTTTGGTCATGGTTAAACTTGGTCCCACGTGTACACCAACCCCACTATCAGCGAGTCTTACCATCATGAGCGTTGCCGAAAACGTGTTGCCGCCGTTCCATCTGGCGTTTCCTGTTCATAGTCTGGCCGCCGCCCGCGAGTTCTACGGCGAACTGCTGGGCTGTCCGGAAGGACGCAGCTCGGACGAGTGGGTCGATTTCAACTTCTACGGCCATCAGATCGTCGCGCACCTCGCGCCGGACGAGATCGGCCATCGTCAGACCAGCAAGGTCGACGGCGATGCGGTGCCGGTCCGTCACTTCGGCGCGGTGCTGTCGATGGAGCAATGGCAGGCCGCCGCCGACAAGCTGCGCAACGCGGGCATGGACTTCATCATCGAGCCGCACGTGCGCTTCAAGGGCGAAGTCGGCGAGCAGGCGACGATGTTCTTCCTCGACCCGTCGGGCAATGCGCTGGAGTTCAAGGCGTTCGCCGATATGTCGTCGCTGTTCGCCAAGTAGGCATCGAAAGCGCCGCGAAGAGAGAAGGCCGGTCGACCATCGAGGTCGACCGGCCTTTCTTCATTCATTCAAGCGGTGAAGTATTTGCTTTGCACAAGTCAATCTGAACGAATATTCCACAACACTTCGCATCGCCGCGACACTTCACGCGGACCAACGTGCATCGAACAGCGCTTATTCTTGATTCAACAAACGTTTGCTTATCGCCAAAACCACCGACGTCCGATTAGCATCGCCGCTTTCATTTAGCTTCCTGACATTTCTGCCATTTTCGCGCCATGCAGGTGTTGGTGCCACCGATCTAGCATAAGCGCTGATTCCCTGCATCTTCCTACCTGCACTCTCTCGGGCGCGTTTCAATGTGGATCGTCAACGTAGCGCTTAAGCGGCCATACACGTTCATCGTGATGGCCATTCTGATCTTGCTGGCGACGCCATTCGTGCTGTTCACCACGCCGGTCGACGTGCTGCCGGAAATCAATATTCCGGTGGTCAGCATCATCTGGACGTACACGGGTCTGTCGGCCGAGGACATGGCCAACCGCATCACGTCGGTCAACGAGCGCAGCTTGACCACCACGGTCAACAACATCGAGCACATCGAATCGCAATCGCTCGCGGGCATCACGATCCTGAAGGTGTTCCTGCAGCCGAACGCGAACATCCAGACCGCGATTGCGCAGACCGTCGCCGTCGAACAGGCACAGGTCAAGCAGATGCCGCCGGGCGCGACGCCGCCTCTGGTAATCAGTTATTCGGCCTCCAGCATTCCGGTGATCCAGCTCGGCCTGTCGAGCCCGAAGCTCTCCGAGCAGGCGCTGAACGACACCGCGCTGAACTTCCTGCGCCCGCAGCTCGTCACGATTCCTGGCGCGGCCGTGCCGTACCCCTATGGCGGCAAATCGCGTCTGATCTCGGTCGACCTCGACACGCGCGCGCTGCTCGCCAAAGGCCTGACGCCTTCCGACGTAGTCGGCGCGTTCAACGCGCAAAACCTGATTCTGCCGACCGGCACGGCCAAGATCGGGCCGAAGGAATACACGATCAACATGAACGGCTCGCCCGCCACGGTGGAAGGGCTCAACGACATTCCGGTGCGCACGCTCAACGGCGCGACGACTTACTTGCGTGAAGTCGCGCACGTGCGCGACGGCTTCTCGCCGCAGACCAACATCGTGCGGCAGAACGGCCATCGCGGCGTGCTGATCTCGGTGCTGAAGAACGGCAATGCGTCGACCTTGTCGATCGTCGATACGCTCAAAGGGCTGTTGCCTGGCGCGCGCGCCGCGTTGCCGCCGGACCTGAACATCACGGCGCTGTTCGATCAGTCGGTGTTCGTGAAAGCGGCCGTGCAGGGCGTGGTGCGCGAAGCGCTGATCGCCGCCGCGCTGACCGCCGCGATGATCCTGCTGTTTCTCGGCAACTGGCGCAGCACCTGCATCATCGCGATCTCGATTCCGCTGTCGATCCTGTCCTCGTTGATCATGCTGCACGCGCTCGGGCAGACCATCAACATCATGACGCTCGGCGGGCTCGCGCTGGCGGTCGGGATTCTGGTCGACGACGCGACGGTGACGATCGAGAACATCGAACGGCATCTGCACATGGGCACCAATCTGCACGATGCGATTCTCGACGGCGCGGGCGAAATCGCGATTCCGGCGCTCGTGTCGACGCTGTGCATCTGTATCGTGTTCGTGCCGATGTTCTTTCTGACCGGTGTCGCGCGATACCTGTTCGTGCCACTCGCCGAAGCGGTGGTGTTCGCGATGCTCGCGTCGTACATTCTGTCGCGCACGCTGGTGCCGACTCTCGCGATGATGTTGATGGGCCACGCGCACAAGCCCAAGCCCGATGCGAAGCCGAATCTGTTCATGCGTGTCTACCGGCGCTTCGATAGCGGCTTCGAGCGTATGCGCTCGGCGTACATCATGATTCTCAGCAGCCTGCTGGTGCGGCGCGGGCGGTTCGGCAGTCTGTTTCTCGGCTTCTGCGTGGTGTCGATGGGGCTTGTGTTCGTGCTCGGCGAGGACTTCTTCCCGAGCGTCGACGCGGGCGACATCCGTCTGCACATGCGTGCGCCGACCGGCACGCGCATCGAGGAAACCGCGCGTCTTGCCGACCAAGTCGAAAAGGTGATTCGCGAAGTCGTGCCGCCGCAGGAGCTGGGCACGATTCTCGACAACCTCGGCTTGCCGTATAGCGGCATCAACCTCTCATACAGCAACTCGGGCACGATCGGCACGCTCGACGGAGAGATTCAGGTGGCGCTGAACGAAAACCACAAGCCGACGCAGATGTACATGGACAAGCTGCGCACCATCCTGCCGCAGCGCTTTCCGGGCGTCGAGTTCTTCTTTCAGCCGGCCGACATCGTCACGCAGATTCTCAACTTCGGCTTGCCCGCCGCGGTGGACGTGCAGATTTCCGGCGCGAATCAGGAAGGCAACTTCGACGTTGCGCGCAAGCTGATGAAACAGGTGCGGCTGATTCCCGGCACCGTCGACACGCACATCCAGCAGAAGCTCGACGAACCGGCGATCAACCTTCAGATGGACCGCACGCGTTTGCAGCAACTCAATCTGAGCGCGAGCAACGTCGCGCAGAACGTGCTGATTTCCTTGTCGGGCAGCTCGCAGACGTCGCCGGGCTTCTGGTTCAACAACAAGAACGGCGTCGAGTACAACGTCGCGGTGCAGACGCCGCAGTACCAGGTATCGTCGATCGACGAACTGTTGCGCACGCCGGTATCGGGTTCCGCCACCGGGCCCACGCAACTGCTCGGCAACCTGGTGCGGGTCTCGCCGCAGACCCAGTTCGCGGAAGTCACGCACTACAACATCAGGCCGGTGATCGACCTGTACGTGAGCGTCGAGAAGCGCGACCTCGGCAGCGTGGCGAATCAGGTCGACAAGCTCGTGGACAATGTGCGTGCGTCGCTGCCGCGCGGCAGTCAGATCACCGTGCGCGGCCAGGTGCAGACCATGCGCAGTTCGTTCTTCGGGCTCGGCCTGGGCGTGGCGATGGCAATCGTGCTGGTCTATCTGCTGATCGTGGTGAACTTCCAGTCGTGGGTCGATCCGCTGATCATCGTCAGCGCGTTGCCGGCGGCGCTAGCGGGCATCGTGTGGATGCTGTTTTTGACCGGCACGCATCTGAGCGTGCCGGCCCTGACCGGCGCGATCATGACGATGGGCGTCGCCACCGCCAACAGTATTCTGATGGTCTCGTTCGCGCGGCAGCGGCTGTCCGCCGGCGCACCGCCGCTCACCGCCGCGCTCGAAGCGGGCGCGAGCCGGATCAGGCCGGTGCTGATGACCGCGTTCGCGATGATCATCGGCATGATTCCGATGGCGCTGGGTCTTGGCGAAGGCGCCGAGCAGAATGCGCCGCTCGGCCGCGCGGTGATCGGCGGCTTGCTGTTTGCAACGGTGTCCACGCTGTTCTTCGTGCCGATCGTGTTCGCGGGCATTCATACCCGCCTCGCGCGCCGTCACCGCGACGACGACACGGACCATCCGGATCACGGCGGCGACGGCGGCAAAGATAAAGACGGCAACGACGGCCCCGCGCCGGATCACGGCGGCACTCCCGCGCCCGCGTAAAAAGTTAAACGATGGCTGACTGAAATGACCGAAAAAACTCATGCATCGCTAGCGATCCCCTCGCGGGAGACTGAAGGGGGGCACGCGCTGCCGCCGCGTCATCGCGAATGGAAGCGCGCGAAAATCGCCGTCTGCATCGTGCTGGTGCTGCTCGCGGTGGGCGCGTTGCGCACCGTGATCGCGAACGTGATGCAAAACCGTTCCGTCGAGGCAACCACGCAACAGAACGCCACGCAATACGTGACCGTGGTGAGCCCGACGCAGACCGAAAGCGGCGGCAACACGCTGTTGCCGGGCACCTTGCGCGGCTACGTCGAATCGCCGATCTACGCGCGCTCGACCGGTTACCTGCTGCACTGGTACGCCGACATCGGCACGCAAGTGAAGCAGGGTCAATTGCTGGCCGAACTCGACACGCCCGAAATCGATCAGGAACTCGCGCAGGCATTGGCGCAGCGTCAGCAAACCAGTTCGAGCCTCGGCCTCGCCAGGAGCTCGCTGGAGCGCTGGCAGCAATTGCGTCAACGCGATGCGGTCTCGCAGCAGGAACTCGACGAGCGGCAAAGCACCTACACGCAGGACGTCGCCAATCTCGCCGCCGCCGATGCCAACGTCAAACGCCTGCAGCAGCTCGAATCGTTCAAGCGGATCGTTGCGCCGTTCGCGGGCGTGGTCACGCAGCGCAACGTCGATGTCGGCGATCTGATCGACGCGGGCAGCGGCACGAGCCGCGCGCTGTTCGCGCTCGCGCAGTCGGACCCGCTGCGGGTCTACGTGCAATTGCCGCAGGCGTACGCGCAGAACGTGTCGGTCGGACAGAAGGTGGTGGTCACGCAGGCGGAATTGCCGGGCCAGCAATTCAACGGCACGGTCACGCACATTTCCGGCGCGATCGACGTGCCCACCCGCTCGTTGCAGATCGAAGTGACGCTGCCCAATCCCGACAACAAGCTGCGGCCCGGCGCGTACGTGCAGGTCGCGGTGCCGCAGACGGCGCACGCCGAGCTGTCGGTGCCCGGCAATGCGCTGCTGTTTCGCGCCGAAGGTCCGCGTCTCGCAGTGGTCGATGCAAAGGGCAACGTGCAGTTGCACAAGATCGTGATCGCGCGGGACCTCGGCCAGTCGCTCGAAATCGAAAGCGGGATCGAGCCGGGCGACCGGATCATCATCAACCCGAGCGACTCGATCGCCGACGGCGATCACGTGCAGGTCACGCAGCCGGGCAAGAACGGCAAGGGGGCGTCGTGAAGTTCACGCGTGCATGCCGGGCGATCACGACGCTCGCGGGCGCGGCGGGCGTCGCGAGCGTGACGTTGCTGGCCGCGTGCACGGTCGGCCCGGACTATCAGCGGCCAGAGGCCGACGTGCCGCCCGCCTGGCACACCGATTCGTTCTGGCGGCTCGCCGCGCCGTCGCACGCGCCGGTCTCGCCGGACTGGTGGAGCGGCTTCGGCGACCCGACGCTCGCCACGCTCGAAACCCAGGCGCTCGCGCAAAATCAGACGCTGGTCGCCGCGAGCGCGCACTACGAGCAGGCCAGGGCGACGCTCGCGAACACCAGCGCGCAACGCGTTCCGGAAGTCGATTTCAGTGCCACGGCAGCGCGCTTCAGGATTTCGCAGAACCGGCCGCTGACCAACTACGCGACGCCGACCGAGTCGACGGTCCAAAACAGTCTGCAACTCGGGCCGACGATCTACTACGACACCGATCTATTCGGGCGGATACGTCGCGAAGTGGAAGGCGCGAAGGCTTCCGAGCAGCAATCGGCGGACGATCTCGCGAACGCGCGGCTCGTGCTCACCACCGATCTCGCCACCGACTATTTCTCGCTGCGCGAACTCGACGCCGAGATCGACGTGCTGAATCAGTCGGTGAAACTGCAGCAGAAGGCACTCGATTACGTGAGCTCCGAGCATGACCTCGGCTCGGTATCGGGGCTCGAAGTGTTGCAGCAGAAGTCGCTGCTCGACTCGACGCAGGTGCAGGCGCAACTGCTGCTGAACCTGCGCGCGCAATTCGAGCATGCGATCGCCGCGCTGGTCGGCGTGCCGGCCCCCCAGTTCGCGATCGAACCCAAGGTGCTCGACGCGAAGGCGCCGCCGATCCCACTCGGCGTGCCTAGCGACGTGCTGCAACGGCGCCCTGACATCGCGTCGGCGGAGCGCGCGATGGCGGCGGCCAACGCGCAGATCGGCGTTGCCAAGGCGGCGTTCTTTCCGAGCCTGACGCTGACGCCGGGGATCGGATGGGAGAGCACGCAGTTCGCCAGTCTGCTGAGCGCGCCCTCGCTGATGTGGACGCTCGGCGCGACGGTCGGCCAGGTGCTGTTCGACGGCGGCCGCCGCGCGGCCAACGTCCAGTTCGCGAGCGAGGGCTACAAGGCCACCGAGGCGATCTATCGGCAAACCGTGCTCAATGCGTTCCAGCAGGTGCAGGACGGCATCACGGGCCTGTCGGTGCTGGACGGCGCGGCGAAGCAGTCGCATGAGGCGGTGGGCGATGCGCAGCGCCTGCTGTCGCTCGCCACCGACCGCTATTCCGGCGGCCTCGTCGCGTATCTCGACGTGATCACCGCGCAGCAGTCGCTGCTCAACAGCGAGCGCCAGGACGTGCAGATCCACGGCCAGCAGATGACTTTGTCGGTGGCGCTAGTGAAGGCGCTCGGCGGCGGCTGGGATGCCGGCGCCGACCTCGCGACCGCGCCGAAGGATGCGCAGCCTGCCGCGACGAAGGAGGCGATGGCTCCCGCACGGTGAGCCGCCGGTCCATGATGAAGCCGCACCCGCAAAAGGATTCAAAGGTGTTTCGTATAATGCAGAGTCAAGCAACTACGTTGCATGGGACCGGAGTAAGCGCTAAAGCGCTAACTCCGATCGACAGGGAACGAGCATGAAATTGCTGATTGTTGAAGATGAGCACAAGGTGGTGGACTACCTGCGCTCCGGTTTGACAGAGCAGGGCTGGGTCGTCGACGTCGCGCTCGATGGCGAGGAAGGCATGCATCTGGCCACCGAATTCGATTACGACGTGATCGTCCTCGACGTGATGCTGCCCAAGCGCGACGGCTTCAGCGTGCTCAAGGCGCTGCGGATGCGCAAATCGACGCCGGTCATCATGCTGACCGCCCGCGATCACGTGAACGACCGTGTGCGCGGCCTGCGCGAAGGCGCGGACGACTACCTCACCAAACCCTTTTCCTTCCTCGAACTGGTGGAGCGGCTGCATGCGCTCGCGCGCCGCACGCGCTCGCAGGAGTCGACGCTGATTTCGGTCGGCGATCTGTTCGTCGATCTGATCGGCCGGCGCGCGACGCGCGACGGCGTGCGCCTCGACCTGACCGCGAAGGAATTCCAGCTGCTCAGCGTGCTCGCGCGGCGGCAGGGCGACATTCTGTCGAAAACCGCCATCACCGAACTCGTCTGGGACGTCAATTTCGACAGCCACACCAATGTGGTCGAGACCGCGATCAAACGGTTGCGCGCCAAGCTCGACGGCCCGTTCCCGTCGAAGCTGCTGCACACCGTGCGCGGCATGGGCTACGTGCTGGAAGTGCGCGAAGAGGCGGAGTCGTCATGAACCGGTCCATCGCCCGCCGCCTTGCGCTGATGTTCGCGCTCGTCGCGCTGTTCGTGTTCACGCTGGTGGGCACCGGGCTTATCCTCGTGCTGCGCACGCAGCTCGAACATCACCTGCGCGAGTCGCTCGACGATCGCACGCAGATCGCGCACATCATCGTCTTTCATGCGGGGACGCAGGAAAAGTGGCGCATAACCCGCGAAAAACTCACTGACATGACGCCGCACGACGGCAGCACGGTGTACTCGGTGTCGAGCGCGGACCCGTATTTCAACTACGGCAAGCCGGTCGAAGGCCGGGTCGTGAAGAGCTGGTCCGGCGGCTACGCGCGCGTGAGTCCGGCCGGCGGCGGCCAGGACATGCTTACGTACACACAGACCGTACCGGCTTACGGTACCCGGCCGGCGGTGCAATTGCAGGTGGCGTCGAGCTATTCGCCCAACGTGCGCACGATGCGCGTGTTCGGTTCGGCGCTCGCCGCGCTGTCCGCATTGGGAAGTCTTGCCGTGCTGCTGCTCAGCTATTCAGTGACGCGGCTCGGCCTCGCGCCGCTCACGCGCCTCACGCGCGACGCGTCCGCCGTGAGCCCGAACAACCGCTCGCAACGTCTGAACACCGCGTCGCTGCCGTTCGAACTGAACGATCTCGCCAACTCGTTCAACGGCGCGCTCGAACGTCTGGACGGCGCGTACGGCCGCCTCGAATCGTTCAACGCGGATGTCGCGCACGAGTTACGCACGCCGGTGACGATCCTGATCGGCCAGACCGAAGTGGCGCTGACGCGCAACCGTTCGGTCGACGATCTGCGCCACACGCTGCAATCGAATCTCGAAGAGTTCGAGCGCATGCGCGCGATCATCAACGACATGCTGTTCCTCGCCCGCGCCGATCAGGGCGAGCGCGCAACCGGGCTGATCGACGTGTCGCTGGCCGCGGAAGTCGCGCATACGCTGGAGTTTCTGGAGATCCCGCTCGAAGAGGCGCGCGTGCATGCGCGATTGCATGGCGACGCGCAGGCGCGCGTGAACCGCTCGCTGTTCGGCCGCGCGTGCACGAATCTGCTGATGAACGCGATCCAGCATTGCGAGCCGGGCGCCGGGATCAGCGTGACGATCGTGCGCGACGGCGATCACGTGCGCGTCACGGTCGCCAACCCCGGCGAGCCGATCGCGCCGGACGTGCTCGAACATCTGTTCGACCGCTTCTATCGCGCGGAAGTGTCGCGCACCAATAGCCGCGAAAATCATGGGCTGGGTCTGGCGATCGTGAAGGCGATCGCCGAGATGCATCGCGGCACCGTGTCGGCGCATAGCGAACGCGGGATCAACACGTTTGCGTTTTCGGTCGCGGTCTCGCAGATCGACAGGGGCGCGCAGACGATGCGCCCAGGCGCCGGCGTGACGGTGGAAGCGGACGGCTACTCGTCGCTGGCGAAAGGCAAGTCGGCCTGAACCGGCACGCGCCGCTTCGACGCTTGCGCGTTGGCCGGCGTCAACGCGCTCACGCGCACGCCGAGCAGCCGCAGCTTGCGATTCAACTCCACTCGCCGCAGACATTCGGTCGCCGCGCGGCGGATTTCGATCGCGTCGGCAGTCGGCTCGTCCAACGTCAGATCGCGCGTGACCGTGCGGAAATCGTCGTAGCGCAACTTGATCCCCACGGTCCGGCCCACGTAGCCCTTGCGCACGAGATCTTCCGCGACCCGCACGCACAAGCCGGTAAACGAACTGGACAGCGCGGGGCGGTCATGGCGCGGATGCAGATCGCGTTCGAAGGTGGTCTCGCGGCTCATCGACTTGGGCTCCGATTCGACCACCACCGGCCGCTCGTCGTGACCCTGGGCGACCTGCATCAGCCAGGCCGAATAGCTGCGCCCGAAGTTGTCCTGCAACAGTCCCGCGTCCGCCGCCGCCAGATCGCCGACCGTCGCGAGGCCGAGCGCCGCGAGCTTTTCGGCGGCCTTCGGACCGATGCCATTGACCTTGCGCACCGGCAGCGGCCACACGCGCAACGGCACGTCGGCCGGCGTGAGGATCGTGAGACCGTCGGGTTTGTCGAGTTCCGAGCCGATCTTCGCGAGCAGCTTGTTGGGCGCCACGCAAATCGAGCAGGTGAGGCCGGTGGCCTGATTGACCGCCTGCTTGATGCGCGCGGCGATCTCGCGCGGTTCGCCCGGCAAGTCGGTGAGGTCGATATAGATTTCGTCGATGCCGCGATCTTCGACGCGGTCGGTGAACGTCGCGACCGCCGCCTTGAACAGACGCGAGTAACGGCGGTACGAGTCGAAGTCGGTGGGCAGCAGGATTGCATCCGGCGCGAGCGCGGCCGCTTTCATCATGCCCATCGCGGAGAACACGCCGAGCGCTCGCGCTTCGTAAGTGGACGTGGTCACGACGCCGCGGCCCGCGTAGTCGCGCAGCTTCGCAAAGCGGCGGCTGCCGTCCGCGAGCGTTTGCGGCACGCCGTCGCGACCGCCGCCGATCACCACCGCCTGGCCGCGCAGTTCCGGATAGCGCAAAAGCTCGACGGACGCGTAGAACGCGTCCATGTCGAGATGCGCGATGCGGCGGACGGGGGCACTCATGGGCGGTGAAAGCAGATGACGGAGACGGCGCTGCGCAGGTCGTGGGGCGGGCGCCAAACCGTAATAGTACCTTGCTCCGCCGGCGCGAGCGCGGGCTATACCGCTGACGGCTCTACGTTCGAGCGGTGCGGTTCAGTTCAGAGGGGGAAAAGCGGACGCTGATGACTGATCGTCGCGCTCAAGGTTTTGCCGCGCGGCGAGACCGGAAGTCATGAACTGAAAACTCTGCCGGACAAGCGCTTCAATCCGCTGTTCCGAGTGAAACAGCCCCTGTTTGAAGGCCCATTCCGTGAAGAACGGTCGCGGCAAGCTGGGCGGCCATCTCGACCCGTTGCCGCAACCGTGTGACGCGAGCTTGTGTCAAGCCCGGAGATTACTGCTTGATGCCTTCAGCCTGAATATGCAGCGTGGTCAGCATCTTGAAACCGTAAGCCTTGCCGAAGTCGATGCCGAAGTCGTCGCGATTGAACGTCGCGGTCGATTCCGTGCCGCACACTTCGCGCTTGAGCATCGGATTGGTGAAGCACTTGAACGATTCGATCTTCAGGTTGACGGGCTTGGTGATGCCGTGCATCGTCAGCGTGCCGATCACTTCCACCGGCTTGTCACCGTCGAAGTGGATCTGCGTGCCCTTGTAGGTGGCCGTTGGGTACTTCGCGGCGTCGAAGAACTTGTCGGTCACGAGTTCGGCGTCGAGCTTGTCGTTGCCGATGTCCACCGAGTTCATGTCGATCGTCACGTCGACCGTGCCGGTCTTTGCCGCGCGATCCAGCACCACGGTGCCGCTGCTTTTCTTGAACTTGCCGCGCCAGATCGAGATGCCGCCGAAGTGATCGGTTTCGAAGCTCGGATACGTGTGGGTCGGATCGAGCTGATACGTATCGGCGGCCATCGCATTGAACGACAATGCAGCGGCGAGCGCGCCTGCGGCAAGCAGAAAAGATTTCTTCAAGGTGTTCTCCAGGTTTCAGAAAGTGCAGCGATGCTTAGGTGTTATGCGTTACTTCTTCGAAGTGACGAGGTGAAATTTGATGACGACTTCGTCGGCGACGACGGACGTGTCTTTCCATTCGCCCGTGCCGACATCGAACTGCGAGCGTTTGATCGGCAACGAGCCGTCGAAGGTTTGCGTGGCGCCCTGGCTCGCGATGATGACCGGCACCACGACGGTTTGCGACTTGCCCTTGATGGTCAGCTTGCCGGTGACCTTGTACTGGTTGCCGCCGGCCGGCGCGATCGCGCTCGACACGAAGGTCGCGGCGGGCCAGGCCGCGCTGTCGAACCATTCCTTGCCTTGCGCCTGCTTGTTGTAGTCGTCGGCGCCGAGGTCGTAGCTGGCGGTGTCGATCGTCACGTTGGCGTTGCCGGCGGCCGGCTTCGCCGGATCGAAGTTCAGTTGCGCCGAGAACTTCCTGAACTTTCCGTCGACCGGCACGTTCATCTGCTTCGTCGTGGCGACCACCGTGCTTTTGCTCAGGTCGACGTCGGCATGCGCGAGGCCGGCGCCGAACATTGAAAAAGCGGCGAGACCGGCGAGCGCCGCGCGACGAACGGATTGGAAAGCGGTTGATTTCATGGTGGTACGCATCCTATCGAACCCGCGTGCGTGAATTGCACGCTGTTGGGAATTAGATTGCCAACCAGAGGTGACCAATCGGCAGTTGCTAAGGTCGTTACTTGAGGAACGGAATCATCCGCGCGAGTAATCCGTCACGGTCGACGAACTGATGCTTGAGCGCCGCCAGCACATGCATGACGACGAGCGCCAGCAACGTGTAATTGAGCAGCACGTGGGCCGTGCGCAGCGTGGCCTTGAGCGCCTGATCCGGGCCGATGAACGTGGGCAGCGGCACGACGCCCAGGTACACCACCTGAATGCCGGCCGCCGAACTGTAGAAGTAGCCGGACAGCGGGATCGCCAGCATCAGCAGGTACAGCACGCCGTGCACCAGATGGGCCGCCGCCTTCTGCCACGCGGGCGTCGCGTCATCGAGCCGCGGCGCGCGGTGCGTGGCGCGCCACAGAATGCGCAGCACGGCAAGCGCGAACATGGTCACGCCGATCCACTTGTGCCACGAGAAGTACTTCAGCTTGGTGGGCGTGAAGCCGGGGATATCGGTCATGATCCAGCCGAGATAGAACCCGCAGATGATCAGCGCGGCGATCAGCCAGTGCAGCGCGATGGCCGCGCCGGTGTAGCGTTCGGAACGGGAGGAACGTGATGGCATTCGCTTGTGCTCGGGGTTGGCGAGGTATCGAGTGAGAACGCGGATGGTAGGCAGGCCGATGAAAACTGAATAGCCGGGTGCGAAGGAACAGATTGTTGTGGCGGTGACGCTAATCTAATGAAATGCGCTCGCGGTGTGGTAATTTTCCGGCTGACTCGCAACGAGACCACATCAGCAACCACGCAACTGATCTTCCAGGGCCTACGCTGTGAATTCCGTTTTCCTCTCTTGGGGTATCGCCGCGCTGGCCACGGCCGGCGTCATCACCCGGCCGTTCAAATGGCCTGAAGCAGTGTGGGCCGTCGCGGGCGCGCTCTTGCTGGTGTCGCTCGGACTGTTGCCGGTGCATCTCGCGATCGAGGCAATCGGCAAGGGCACCGACGTCTACCTGTTCCTGTTCGGCATGATGCTGCTGTCGGAAGTCGGCCGCCGCGAAGGTCTGTTCGACTGGGTCGCCGTGCTCGCGGTCAATCACGCGCAAAGCTCGCCGCGCAGGCTCTTCGTGCTGGTGTACCTGGTCGGCGTGGTGATCACCGCGTTTCTGTCCAACGACGCCACCGCGGTCGTGCTCACGCCGGCCGTGTTCGCCGCCGCGAAGAAAGCGAAGACGCCGCCGCTGCCGTTGCTGTTCATCTGCGCTTTCGTCGCCAACGCAGCGAGTTTCGTGCTGCCGATTTCGAATCCGGCCAACATCGTGCTGTACGGCAACCACACGCCCGCGCTCGGCGCGTGGATGATGCGCTTCACGCTGCCGTCCGTGCTATCGGTCGCCGCGACTTACGTGATGTTGCGCTGGACCCAGCGCGACGCGCTCGCGGGCGTTTGCGAAGCGAATCTCGAACCGGTCGAATTGTCGTCGAGCGGACGGGTCGCGCTGGCGGGGATCGCGGTGACGGCGGGCGTGCTGCTGACGGTGTCCGCCTACGATATCGCGCTCGGCATGCCGACCGCGATACTCGGTGCGTTGACCGCGCTGGTCGTGTTGATTCAGGAGCGCAAATCGCCGCTGCCGATGATCCGCGAAATTTCGTGGAGCGTGCTGCCGCTGGTGGCGGCGCTGTTCGTGCTGGTCGAGATGCTCAATCACACCGGTGTCATCACGACGCTCGCCACGACGCTGCGGCGCGCGACCGAACACAACGAAATGGCGACGGCGGGATGGGCCGGCGCTCTCATCGCGTTCGGCAGCAATCTGATGAACAACTTGCCGGCGGGGCTGATCGCCAGTTCCACGGTAATCCAGGCGCAGAGTCCGGAGCGTGTGATCGACGCGCTTCTGATCGGTGTCGATCTTGGTCCGAACCTGTCGATCACCGGTTCGCTCGCGACCATTCTCTGGCTCAACGCGATTCGCCGCGAAGGCGAAGACGTGAGCTTCATGAAGTTCCTGAAGGTCGGCGTGCTCGTGATGGTGCCGGCCCTCGTGCTGGCGCTCGGCGTGCGGCTGCTGACCGGCTGAGCGGGCGGCGTGCCGGCGTGATGCGCCGCCGCGTGTGCAGTCACCGCGCGCATTCGTTCACGCGGTGGATCAGCGACGGCTCACGCGACGGCTCAGCGGCTACCGCTGATCTCCGGCGCGATCGCGGCATGATTGAGCAGCGCCACCAGCGTCATGCCGCCGATGATGTTGCCGGCAAGTGTCGGCCACAGGAAGCGGAAGAAGTAGTCAGGCAAGCTCGCGTCGCCCGCCAAAAACGCGTAGGCCACTTCAGTCGATCCAGCGATGATGTGCGACAGATGGCTCACGGCCACCACATAGGTGATCAGCAAAACGGTCAGCAGACGCGCGGAGCGTGCGCTCGGCAACAGCCACACCATCAGCGCGATCAGCCAACCGGCGAAAATCGCGCGCACGAAAGTGGGCAGCGCGTTCTCCGGGCCGAGCGCGGCGCGCGACACCTCGCCGAGCGCATCCTCGACGGCGGGCGAAAACACTTCGGGAATCCGTAGCATCGCGGCGAAAATCCAGGTGCTGATCAAGTTGAAGACCAGCACGACGGCCCACAGACGCAGCGCCTTGAGCAAGGTCGGCATATCGCGCCGCGTCAATACCGGCAGCACGACGGTCAAGGTGCTCTCGGTGAACAGTTGCTGCCGGCCCATGATGACCAGCACGAAGCCCATCGAGTAGCCGAGGCTCGCCACCAGATAGCGCCAGGGCTCGTCCGGCAATCCGGCTTGCAGCACCGCTTGCGTGAGAAACGAGAAGCCCATCGACAACCCCGCCGCCAACGACGACCAGATCAACGCGCCGATGGTCCGCTCGAGCGCGGCTTCGCCTTCCGCACGAACGATTTCGTGCAGGACGAGCGCATGGGGCGCGGTATGGTCGGCGGCCTGATCCTGTTCCTCTTCGTCCAGATGCGGCGAGTCCGCGCCCGCGTCCCGCGCGCGTGCGTCTGGGGCGTCGGTGCTTGCCGCCACCTGTTTTCGCTGCTTCTCCTTCAGGGCCTGCGTCATGACTGGGTGGCCGTCGAATTGTGCGGCGGCTCGGCGGTCGCCGTTTCCTCCGACTTACGCAGCGAGCGCAACGTCGCTTCGAGCCGCGCGACACGCGCGCGTTGCGCCGGCATCATCGACGCGCGGTGCAGGACGCGCAGGCGGTGATGCCAGTACGACAGCGGCAAGCGATCACGTGAGGAGATCAGCCCGAAGACAACTTCGAGGTGGGCGATTTCCTTGTCTATGTTCTGGTAACTCATCTGATGTTCCGGGAAGTAGGGCGAGCTCGGCGCTAGCCAGAATGCAGCAGCAAGCGCCGTTCCTAACGAACGCAAACCGCGCTGCCGCACCGTTCATCGTGCAACGCAGTGTCCCAGCGCGCGCAGCCCCACGGTCCTCTCCCAAGGGGCTTCGGCGATTGTTCAGGACAACGGGAATTCACCTGGCGTGTTGGCGCGAAGCATGTCCTACGCTGCTTCAACTGTCTTTGTTGTAAGCAACGCATGGGCAACGTGCCGGGTGCGCGGAATGTCGCGGCTAGTGAGCCGCTCGCAAGCCGATGCGCGCGTTAGCGCGGGACCATCATGACCGGCTGCGCGTAGGTCACGGCAGGGGCGGGCACGAGCGCGTAGTTGGTGGGCGGCGGCACGACGACGGTGGTGTAAAGCGGAGCGGGTTTGATCGGCGCAACCGTGACGGACGCCGTGACCGGCACCGCAACGGGAGCGGCAACTGGCGGGGGCGCCGTCACATAGACCGGACTGACCGGCACGGAGTAGTAGACCAGCCGCGGCGGCGGCGCGTAGATCACGGCGGCGGGCATGTACACGACGACCCGGGCGAACGCGGTGGATGAGCAGGCGAGACCGATGGCGGTAAAGGTAGAAGCGCAGGCGAGACGAATAGTCACTGGGTACTCCTGAGACGTTGAGCGGCGCGTGTCTGGTTGAAACGCCGCGCCGGTGGTCCGGCTTCGCGTGGACGCTCGGCCGTTGCGTGATGCGCTCGTGGCGCGGGCGGCGCGAACGGTACATACGCTGTTTGCGATGTGTGCTGCGCCGGCAGACGAAAGATACGCAACGCAGCGTTGAAACGACACGGCAAAGTCATTTCATTCGATGTCACGACGAAGGTAACGGGCCGAGCGGGTTTCCGGCTCGCTGGCAGGCGCCGATGTATGAAGCGCAAGCTGCAATTCACACGCCGGGCGCGTCTCGCGCCCGCTGCCCTTGTGCGCGAAAAGCCATGACACGAGTCGACATGATTCTCAAATTGCCATCGGGCGACGCATCCACAAGAATTCGGCCTGTCATCGACGCGGATCGCGGCACAAGCAGGCGACGCCCGATGAATCAAGCGAAGATCAATGAAGGAATCGGTCATGAAGAAGTTGCTCGCCGCCATGCTGCTGTGCTGCGCATCCACCATCACGTTCGCCCAGAGCGCCACGCCGCAGGGCGGCAACCCGCAGCGCATGGAGCGGATGGCCCAGCAGTTGCAAATGCGCTTTTCGAACGCCAACACCACGCACGACGGCAAGCTCACCAAGCAGCAGGCCCAGGCGGGCATGCCGATGGTGGCCCAGCATTTCGACGAGATCGATACGCAGAAGGCGGGCTACATCACGTTGCCGCAGATCGCGGCATTCATGCAGGAACGCGGGGCAGCGCACTGAGCCGCGAAGGTATCGGAGTGATCGTAGGGGCGTGGCGCGGCGGGCCGTGCGGTCTGCGCGCGAACCCCGCGACGCCCGGCGCCGCAAAGCGGCGCTTGTCGTTCAACTTGTTCCTGCTCCGCGACCTGCTGTGTTCCGCTCGCTCATGCCTGGTCCCGCGTCCTTCTGCGTCGTGCCGCGAGCCACTCCGTCGAACCAGTGCCGTGCCTTGACGCCCAAAAAACGCGCGATGAAATCTGCCACGTCCCGCCGCCTGCGCCTTGTCAGCGCGTCGCTCAACGTGTCGTTCGGTGCGGCGCCGAGCGGATGCGTGACAGTCGGCCCGGAATTCAGGCAGCCCGACGTGACGCTCGAAGACCGGTGGATCGAGAGTTTGCCGAACAGCGCGCAGACCGCGCCCGCCGCTCAAGCGGCCTCGTGGACCGCGTTCAACGACCCGGGGCTCACCGCGCTCGAACAACGTGCGTATGAACGCAACCTGACGCTGCAAGTGGCCGGCTTGCATATCTTCAAGGCGGCCGCGCAACTCTCCATCAGCGAGCAGAATCCGCTGCCGCGGTCGGGCATCGTGTCGGTGGGCGCGAGCCATATCGACACGAGCGGCGTTGGCCCGATTCCGCACGCCCATCCTGATGGCCGGCATCGGCTATGAATGGACCGCGATGTCGCATCAGGAGAAGCTGGTCGGCAATTCGGCGTACTGGGTATTCGCGGTGGGCGTGCTGCTGGTGTTCTGCGTGCTGGCCGCGCAATATGAAAGCTGGCTGCGGCCGGTGGCCGTAGTGCTCGCGGTGCCGCTCGGGTTGCTCAGCACGGCCGGCACACTCGCGTTGCTCGGCGCGGCCAACAACCTGTACACGCAGATCGGCCTCGCGCTGCTGATCGCGCTGTCGGCGAAGAACGCGATCCTCGTCGTCGAATTCGCGCGGCATCTGCGCGTGCAGGGAGTGGGTATCGCCGAGGCCGCGGTGGAAACGGCGCGGCTGCGGTTCCGGCCGATCATGATGACCTCGTTCGCGTTCATTCCCGGCGTGGTGCCGCTCGTGATCGCGACCGGCGCCAGCGCGAGCGCGCGCTGCTCGCTCGGGATTGCGGTATTTTCGGGGATGCTCGCGTCCACCTGCATCGCCCTGCTGTTCATTCCGTCGTTCTACGTGCTGTTGCAGCGTCTTTCTGAACGGCACGCGGCGAAGAAGACGTTACGTGAGACGTCGCCGGACGCTTAAATCGAGGAGCATTCGCATGGATCGCCCCGCCAAGATCATCGTGCTCGACGACGAAGTCGAACTACGCAACATGCTGCAGCGGTTTTTGCGCGGCCACGGCTTCGACGTGCGCGTTGCCGAAGACAGCAGGCGCCTCGACCGTTATCTGGAGCGCGAGCCGTTCGATCTGCTGGTGCTCGATCTGATGATCGGCGAAGAGGATGGCCTGCAGATCTGCGCCCGCTTGCGCCAGCAGGGCCAGACCTTGCCGATTCTGATGCTGACCGCGAAGGGCGATCCGCTCGACCGCGTGATCGGTCTCGAAACCGGCGCCGACGACTACCTCGCCAAGCCGTTCCTGCCGCGCGAACTGGTGGCGCGCATCAACGCGCTGCTGCGCCGTCAGAAGATCGCGTCGGGCGATGTCACCGTGACTTCGCAAAGCGTGAGTTTCGGCGACTTCACGCTCGACGTCGGCAAGCAGGAACTGTCGCGCGCGGGCGTGCCACTCGAGATTCACTCGGCGCAGATGCTGCTGCTGGTCGCGCTGGCGTCGTCGCCGAACCGGCCGGTGAGCCGCGACAACCTGCTCGCGCGTGCGCGCGGCCGCGATCACGACGCGCTCGATCGCAGCATCGACGTGCAGGTGCTGCGGCTGCGGCAGATCGTCGAGTACGATCCGTCCAAGCCGCGTTTCATCAAGACCGTGTGGGGCGTCGGCTACATGCTGGCCGCGGACGTCGAGTGATGACCCACCCGCTGTTGCGCAGGGCGCTGCCGCGCACGCTGCTCGCGCGCAATATCGCGCTGCTGATCGTGCTCGTGATGTTGAGCCAGGTGTGTACGCTCGGCGTGTTGCTGCATTACGTGCAACGGCCTCGCGTTGACCGCGCGGCGGCCGTGTTCGCCGTTTACGTCACCATGCTCGACAACCTGCTGGCCGCCACGCCGTCCGGCGCGCGTAGCGCGTTGACCGCGCGTCTCGACGCGCGCGCGCAATTGCCGCCAGAGGCCACCGAGATGCCGCCGCCGAGTCTCGCGCGCGCGTATCGCACCTATCAGCGAGACATGTTTCTCGACAGCCTGCGCGCGCATCTGCCAGCCGACATGGCGGTGCGCTGGCAAACCGAACGCGGGCAGCGTCTGTGGATCCGCCTGCACGCGCCGGCCGACGCACCGCAAGCGCCGTACTGGATCGCGTTGCCGGTTCCCGAGGACGCGCAGGGCAACGGACTCGAAGCGGCGATTTTTCTGTCGCTCGGTCTCGGCGCGCTGGCCGCACTGGCCGGCTACGCGATCCAGCTTCACCTGAACGCGCCGCTTCAGGAGCTGACGCGGGCGGCGCGCCGCGTGAGCGCCGGCGAAGCGCCCGCGCAGCTGCCCACCGACGGCCCCAGCGAAATCGCGGCGGTGAGCAGCGCTTTCAATCAGATGACGCAGGCGTTGCAGGAAGCCGACGCGACGCGCGCGTTGATGCTGGCGGGCATTTCGCACGACATCCGCACGCCGCTCACCAAGCTGCGTCTGTCGATGGCGATGGCGATGCCGCACGGCAGTGACAGCAGTTTCGTGATTGCGGCCGAGTCGTATCTGGACCAGATCGAGACGATCTTGCAGCAGTTCATGGACTACGCGGGCAGCGGCGAGCGCGAGGCGCCGCTGCCCGGCGATCTGAATGTGCTGATCGAACGGCTCGCGGGCGACTTCGCGGGACTCGGGCACGAGTTCGAGTTGTCGCTTGCGCCGCTGCCGGCGCTCGCGTATCGGCCGATCAGCATGATGCGGCTATTGATGAATCTGATGCAGAACGCGATCGTGTACGGCGGCAGCGGTCTCGCCGTGCGCACCTGGGCCACCGCCGACACGGTAACGGTCACGGTCGGCGATCGCGGCAAGGGACTGTCGGCGCAGGAACTGGAGCAACTGAAAGCGCCGTTCCAGCGCGGCCGCAATGCGCGCGCGCATAGCGGCGGCACGGGGTTGGGGTTGTCGATCGTCGAGAGGATTGCGCGGCTGCATGGCGGCAGCCTGCGGTTTCATCCGCGCGAGGGCGGCGGGCTGGAAGTATGGGTGGTGTTGCCGGTGACGGCGGGGTAACCGACCGCGCGGGCCCGGCTCATTGCCGTTGGCGCCACGCTCACTCGCGGTCCAGCCACGCGTCCAGCCCGACGCGGAACGCCACGCCCGCGATTACCGGCACGGTCAGCATCAGGATGATGCCGAAGTTGGGAATCTCGTCGCCATACATGACCGTGCTGTAGAGCACGACGGTCGCCGCGATCGCGAACACCACCGCACCAACTGCGACCATCAGCAGATTGCGCACGGTGATGGACAGCGTCTTGCGCTTGACCTCGTCCGGCGTGGCGCTGGTCGTAGGGACTTCGTCGTGTTGGGCAGGCATGATGGTTCTCGCGGCTGAATAATGCGTGAGGAGCGACGGTATGTGACGCTCCGATGAGGGCGCGCGCCCGGCATCATACCCGCACGCGCCGCGGCCGCGCGGATCACGCCGCGCCGACCAGCAGTCCCGCCGCGACGATCGCCAGCACGAGCGCGGCGATCGCGCTGAAGCGGTAATCGCGTTGATGCAGGAACACTCCTAACATCAATATAAGCCGCATTATCGGCAGCAGGATGAAAAGCGCGATGCCCGCCGTTACGATCGACATGCCGGCCGGTGCCGCATGGGCTGCGCCGTGATGCGTGCCCGGCGCGAACAGCGAGCCCAGCGCAAGCGCGAGGCCGATCGCGATCGTGCCGCTGGCAATCCACGTGCCATAGTGCAGCAGGCGCGCCAGCCACTGTTCGAGCCACGCGCCGGCCCGCGCGACGCGCTTCATGCCGACGCCCCGAACAGATGGACGCCGAATGCTTCGAGCAGCATCTGCACGGCCAGCGCCGCGAGTATCGCGACGAACAGCACGCGCAGCCTGTCGTTGGACACCCGCATCAGCACCCGCGCACCGAGCACCGCGCCGGCGACCGAGCCCAGCGCCACCGGGCCGGCGATCGCGCTCACGATGTCGCCGCGCAGAAAGTAGGCGCCGGCGCTGGCCGTCGCGGTCACGCCGATCATGAAATTGGAGGTGGCCGACGAGACCTTGATCGGCAGGCGCAGCGCGGTGTCCATCGCGGGAATCTTCAGCACGCCGCTGCCGATGCCGAGCAGCGCCGAAATCAGACCGGCGCCGTACATCAGCGAGAGGCCCAGCGGGATGCGCTGCACGCGATATGCGACGTCGCGGCCGAGCGCGCGGTCAGGGTAGCTCGAATCCAGTTGCAGCGACGCACCCCACGCACGCACGCGCGCCGCGCGGTCGCCCGACGCGGCGCGCGCCGGATCGGCGCGCCGCGCGAGCATCTGCTGCGCGGACAGGATCAGGATGACGCCGAAGATGAAATACAGCACCGGCACCGGCACGAGCCCGCTCAGCAACACACCGGACAGCGCGCCGAGCGTGGTCGCCGTTTCCAGCACCACGGCGAGGCGGACGTTGGTCAGGCGCTCGCGCAGGAACGGCGCCGCGCCGCCGCACGAACAGGCGATCACCGAAACGATGCTCGCGCCGATCGCGACATGGATATCGAGGTGGCCGAACATCGTCAGGATCGGCACGATGAAAATGCCGCTCGCCATGCCGAGCATGCCGCCCAGCGCGCTCGCGCCGAGCGACACCGCGAACAGCCACAGCGTGTCGGCCAGGTTCGGCGCGAGCGCCAGTGCCGCGCCGCTCATCGGTGGGCCGGCTTGCGCCGGGCGAGACGGGTGACGAACTGGATCTGGTCGCCGCGGTAGTACAGCTTTTCGTAATCGACGGGACGGTTGCCGTCGCCATACGAGGTGCGCTCGATCAGAAAAATCGGGCTGCCGGTTGCGATCTCCAGAGCGCGCGCGACCGCTTTGTCCGCGGCGATCGCTTCGAGCCGGTATTCCGCTTCGATCAGTGCAAGCCCGTACTTCTGTTCGAGCAGCGCGAAGATCGGCTCGGCCTCCAGATCGTTTTCGATGATCTTTTCGCCGATGTCTTTGGGTAGCCAGGTTTCATCGAACGACAGCGGCGTGCCGTCGGCGATGCGCACGCGCTGGATGTGCACGACCGGCGTGCCGGGCTCGAGCGCGAGCTTCGCGGCCACCGTGTCGCCGGCGATTTCGAGCCGCTTCGTGAGCAGCCGCGCGCTCGGCTTGCGGCCATGCGCGCGCATGTCTTCGACAAAGCCACTCAGTTCGGTGAGCGGCTGCGTGAGGCGCGGTTGCGTGACGAAGGTGCCCTTGCCGCGGCGAATTTCGATCAGCCCGCGCGCAATCAGGTTCTGCACCGTTTTTTGCAGCGTGGTGCGGCTGATGCCGAAGCTCGCGAGCAGGCTCGCCTCGTTGGGCAACTGGCTGCCCGGCGGGTAGGTGCCGTCGGCAATGCGTTCGGCGAGCGCCGCTTCGACTTGCGCGTATAGCGGGAGCGGGTTTGGAAGGGCGGAAGACATTGCGACATCATGACGTCATGATGTCGAAGAGTCAAGCGCGGTTTGCGAGACTTGGGCACTGTGTGCTTGTCGCGCCTTACTGCGCTGCTGGCTGTCACGCCGGCCGCCGAGCCCGCCGCTCGTCGTCAAAGTCGTGCCGGCTGCCCCGGCGAGCCTGCCCGGCGATGGGAATCTCGCCGCGCGCGCGATCCTGTTCGTGCTGGAACCCGACGGGCGCAGCGATCCGGACCTGGTCTTTCTCATCAAGACTTTCCAACTGACGCGGCGCGAGGCTTCGCTCGCGGTATTGCTCGCGCGGGGAATCGACCTGGACGACACGGCATCGCGGATCGGAATCGGCGTTGGAACCGCGCGCGGTTATATGAAGCAGATCTTCGCCAAGACCGATATCCACAGACAGGCGGAACTCGTCGCACTGCTGTTGGGACGTTGCGTGCACTTCACCTGCCAACGGAGTGATGGCATCCAGTACCGGCGGTGAGCGCTGTAATGGGTCGCGCGCTGCTTGCCGCTTCGCGGCTAATGCATCGAACTCACCCGCAAGAACGCGAACACCAGCGACAACACCACCACGATCACACCCGTCGCAACAGCCAGGCGGTTGGCGAACAATCGACGCATCGCAACTCTCCTAGACGAAGCTGTAGCGTTCGGAATGGTAGCGCGCGAGCGGCACTTTCATCTCGCCGAGCGCGGTTTCGATCGCGTCCATCATCACGTCGGGGCCGCAGATGAAGTACTCGTGCGCGGCGTACTCGGGTGGCAGATGACGCCTGAACACCTCGGCGGTGACGCGCCCCGTTTCGCCGGTCCAGCCTTCAGGCGGCTGCGAGAGCACATAGACGATTTTCAGATCGAGCCGCGTTTTCAGCGTCTCCAACTCCTCGCGGAAGGTCAGCGAGTCCCACGTCTTGCTGCCGTACAGCAGCACGAGCGGGCGTGTGTCGCCGCGATCGGCGAGCGTGCGGATCATGCTCATCATCGGCGTGATGCCGATGCCGCCCGCGATCAGCACGTGCATGTCCGTCGGATTGCCGATCGTGAACGCCCCATACGGTCCGTCGAGATAAACCCGCTGCCCGGCCGTCGCCGTTTTGACCGCGCTGGTGAAATCGCCGAGGTCGCGGATCGTCATCTCGACGCGGCCGTCCGCGGCCTCGGCGCTCGACGAAAATGAAAACGGGTGCCCGGTGATGCGGAACGGGCTCGCCCATAGCGTGAGCCAGCCGAACTGCCCCGGCTTGAAGCGAAAGCCCGCGTGGCCGTCGGGCAGCATCACGAGCGTGGTCGTATCGCCGCGTTCCGTGCGCACCTCGGTCACACGATAAGGACGCCGCAGCATGAAAAGCGGCTTGAACAGGCGCACATAGAACAGCAAGCCGATCCAGAAGATCGTCATGCCGATCCATAGCGTGCGCTTGAGCGGATCGACCAGATAAAAGCCCCAGCCGACCATATGCAGCATGCCGGCCGCGATCGCGACCAGCGCGAGCACGATATGGGAGAGATGCCACAACTCGTAACGAATCTTTAGCTGTTGCCGCCACAACGCCGTGATGACCAGCAGGATCAGCGAGCCGATCGACAGCACCGCGAAGCGCGCCCCCCAAGGAATATCCCACACCGAATCCGGCAGCGCGAGCGACGGCGAGCCGATCGCGATCAGAATCAGCGGATGCGCGACGACGAGACCGACCGCCATCAGCGAGATGCGCCGGTGAAAGTGATAGATGACGTCCTCGCCCCACGGCTCGGTCACGTGCCGAAAACGTGCGGTGAGGCCGAATTGCAGTCCCATCATCGCGAGGCCGGTATAGCCGAGCGCCACTGAGAACTCGGTGCCGAAATTGCGCGCGGGGGGCAGGTTGCCCGCGAGCAGCGCGAACAGCGGCGCGAGAATGAACAGCAGATAGATGGCGGACCAGATGGCCTTGCGCACGAGATCGCGATACTGCATGAAATCCCTCTCTGTTTCAGCAGCGAAGCGGTTTGAGCGGACCGTGGCGCCGGCCGTCGCCGTACCCGCTTCGAGCGGCGCCCGTCAGATGCACGTCGTCAGCAGAAGCGCGGGCCCGAACGTGATGACAGTCGCGACCAGCGCGGCGATCAAGGTCCAGATGACGACCGTATGCATGAACGTGCTGATGCGCTCGGGACCGGGGTCGCGATTCGCGGCCGCACGATAACGCCACAGCCAGCCGATCGCGACCAGATGCACGAGCAGGACGAGAGCGAGGCTCATGCGCAGCGGGCCGGTGGACCAGCCGAACGCACAGCCGATCGCGTGCAGCGCATACAGGATCACCAGCGCGACGCACCAGATCGTGAAGCCCACGGCGAGCCACCATAAGCGCCGGGGGAAAAGCGTGCGTCCGTTCATGGCCTGGCTCCCAGCATCGCCACCAGCGCGGGCAACGCGAGCACGAGGCCCAGCGCGATGATGCCCGTCGCCAGCGTGTAGTCGACCCATAAGCGCGTGAGGCGCAGATCCGTGAGCCGTCGCGGCGAAATGAACCCGGCCCCGATGCGCAGAACATTGCTGATCAGAAACAGCAGCCCGATGCCGGCATGAATCCCGACATACGTGAGCAGCGCGGCGGCCGTCGCGCCGAGCGCGTGCTCGCGCGGATGCGGCGTGACACCGGCGATTAGCGTGACATCGGCGGCGATCGCGATGACCAGCGTCAGCACGGCCACGCCAATCCAGCGATGCGGGTGGCGGTCGGCGGCGGCGGCGCGCAGGGAGCCGCGCGCAGCCGCCGCCGCGACCGCCAGCGCGACCACCGTGACAAGCGCGAGCAGGCGGCTCGGCTCGGGCGTCACGGCGGCCGGCCAGTTCGGCGCGGCGATCCACAGATAGAACGTGCCGAACACCAGCGATGTGAACAGCGTGCCGTTCGCGACCAGCGTGCAGATCAGCGCGAGCCACGCGGGCGCGCCGGCCACTTCGGTATGCGGCGGCACGCTGACGCCTCGTCCCACCGGCAGCGGTCCGTAGTCGCGCGCGTGACCGGCGCTCTGGCCGGCGTAGATGAACAGGCCGAAGGTCACGAACGCGAGCGCGAGCGACACCAGATAGAACTTGAACAGCATCGCCAGCACCGCCGCGCAAGTCACGAGCGCGGTGACGAGCGGCAGATAGGTCGAGCGCGGCAGCACGATGAGTTGCTCAGGTTCGCCCGAGGTCATGTGCACACCGAGCGTCTCCTGCCAGCCGTTGCGCGTGAAGCCGAGATAGCCGTCGCCGCGCGCGAGCCGCGCCGCGAGCTTGCCGGGCGCGACGCCTTCCGTTTCGTCACCGATTCGCGGGAGCGACGCGAACGCATAGGGCGCGGGCGGAATCGGCATCGCCCATTCGAGCGTGGTCGAATCCCACGGGTTGCGCCGCACGCGCCGCCCGTAGCGCAGTTGCACGACGATGTCGATCGCCACGAGCGCGAAGCCGATCGTCATCACGAAACCACCCACCGACGACAGCAGATTGAGCCAGTTCCAGCCCTCGTCGCCGCGATAGGTGAAGATGCGCCGCGGCATGCCGAGCAGGCCGGTCAGATGCATCATGAAGAACGTCATGTTGAAGCCGATGAAGACCAGCCAGAAGGCCGGCTGCGACAGCTTGTACACGGCGGTGCGGCCGGTCAGCAACGGCAGCCAGTAGTAGAACGCGGCGAGCATCGGAAAGGCGAGCGCGCCGGCCACCACATAGTGCATGTGCGCGACGACGAAATAGGTGTCGTGCGCCTGCCAGTCGAACGGCACCATCGCGAGCATCACGCCGGTCAGCCCGCCCGCCGTGAACACGAAGAAGAAGCCGAACACGTACAGCATCGGCACGTCCCAGCGCGGCCGGCCGTGCGACAGCGTAGCGAGCCACGCGAAGAACTGGATCGCGGTCGGCACCGCGACGACCGCCGAACCGGCCGAGAAGAACGCGAGTGCCAGATGCGGAATGCCCACCGTGAACATGTGGTGCACCCAGATGCCGAAGCTCAGGAACGCCAGCGCGATGATCGCGACCACGATGGCCCGGTAGCCGACCAGCGGCCGTCGTGCGAACACCGGAATGATGGTCGACAGCACGCCCGCCATCGGCAGGAAGATGATGTAAACATCCGGGTGGCCGAACAGCCAGAACAGGTGCTGCCACAGCAGCGGATCGCCGCCGCGCCGCGGATCGAAGAAGGGCAGGCCGAACGCGCGCTCGACTTCGAGCAGGATCGAGCCGAGGATCAGCGGCGGAAACGCCACGATCATCATCATCGCGGTGACGAGGATGTACCACGCGAAGATCGGCATGCGGTCGAGCGACATGCCGGGCGCGCGCATCTTCAGGATCGACACGACGATTTCCATTGCCAGCGACAGCGCCGAAATCTCGACGAAGGTGATGCCGAGCAGCCACACGTCGGCGTTGATGCCCGGCGTGTAGACGTTCGAGCTGAGCGGCGTGTACATGAACCAGCCGCCGTCGGGCGCGGCGCGCAGGATCAGCGAGACCGTCAGGATCGTGCCGCCGAACAGATAGCACCAGTAGCCGTACGCGGTCAGGCGAGGAAACGCGAAGTCGCGCGTGCCGAGAATTTTCGGCGTGAGGTAGACCGCGAAGCTCTCCACCATCGGAATCGCGAACAGGAACAGCATCATCGAGCCGTGCATCGTGAAGACCTGGTTATAGGTCTCGGCGTCCATGAAGGCCGCGTGCGGCGTCGCGAGCTGCACGCGCGTGAGCATGCCCAGCACGCCCGCGATCGCGAAGAACAGGAACGACGTGATCATCATGCGCATGCCGAGGACCGTATGGTTCACGGCGGCAAGCCGCTGCACGCCCGGTCCGGTGGCCCAGATCGCGGCGAGCTGGCGATGCAGCCGCAACGCGTTGGCGCCCTGTGACGGCGGCTCGACGGGCACACTCATTTTTTCTCCTCCGCGCTGGCGGCCGCCTGCTTGACGGCGGCGGCAAAGTCTTCCGGACGATCGACGATCACCGTGAAGTGCATCCCTGCATGACCCAGCCCGCAAAACTGGTTGCATTGCCCTTCGTAGCGGCCGGGTTGATCGGCTTGCACACGCAGACGTGTGGCGTGTCCGGGGACCGCGTCGATCTTGCCCGCGAAGCGCGGAATCCAGAACGAGTGCACGACGTCCTCGCTGGTGACGACGATGTCGACGGGCGTGCCCGCGGGCAGATGCAACACGTCCTGGGTTTGCAGGCCGCCCTGGTCCGGATAGCGGAAGGTCCAGTTCCATTGTTTGGCGACCGCGTCGATGCGCGCGGGCGCATGGCCCGGCAGCGGCAACAACCGTTCGCCGGCAAAGAGCGCATAGCCGATCAGCGGGATCAGAATCACGGCGGGCAGCACGAGGCCGCCCAGCACGATCCAGCGCGCGGGCGACATGCGCGAGCCCCAGCCCGGTTGCCGCATCACCAGCGCGAACAGCACGAGCACCAGCGCGAACAGCACGGCGGAGCCGGCCAGCATCACCCACCACAGCCCCGCGATCGATGCCGCGGCGGGTCCGGAAGGCGCCAGCGTCGACAGCGGCCCGGCGCAACCGGTGAGCCCCGCGATCAATCCCGCTTGGACCGGTACCCGCCAGCAGCTATGATGGTTCGCAGGCTCACCCATTCGACGTAAGGGGTACGAACCATGGCAAGGAAAGACGATTCCGGATCTCATCCGAAAAGCGAAGTGCTGCTGGAGTTGCTGCGGCTCGACGCGGGTTCGGCCGTGGCCTTCGTCGGCCATCCGATACACGTGATGATGGTGCACTTCCCGATTGCGTTCGTCGTCGCCACGTTCGGCGTGGACGTCATCTACTGGTGGTCGGGCGATCCGTTCTGGATCAGGGCGGGCCTCTGGGCGGCCGGCTTCGCGTTCTGGAGCGGCGTGGCCGCGAGTCTCGTCGGCACCGCCGAACTGCTGCTCGTGCGCGGCATCCGTCTCAGGGAAGCGAGCTGGTCCCACGCGGTGGCCGCGATGACTCTGGTCGCGATCGCCGGGGCCAACTGGGGTGTGCGTCTCTACTATCCCGAGCAGATCCTGCCGCATGGGCTTGCGCTGTCGGCGCTCGCGTCGGTGATGACGGGCTTTGCCGGCTGGCATGGAGGCAAGCTCGTGTTCGATCATGGTGTCGGCATTCTGGTGTCGCCGAAGGACTGATGCAGCCATCGGGCGAGTCCGCCGGGCTCGAACAGATGCGCGGCGAACAGGGTTGAATCGACGTGCGGCTTCGCGAGCACGAGCCAGATGATCGCGACGATCACCACCACATAGGCGGTCGTCAACGCGATCGACGACAGCCGGCTGAAGTGTCCGTCGGGCATGAACAGATGCAGCATGACGAGGCCCGCCACCACGTGCAGCATCGCCATGATGCCGACCAGTACCATCTTCAGGGAGAACCATTCGACGAAGGTGGCTTGCAGGAAGATCAGCGCGGTGCCGCTCGCAATCGCGACGAACGCGGCGGGCGAAGTCAGCTCCACATAAACTAGTCTCGTGATGCGGTGCAGCCGGTCGAGTTCGGAGCCCGGCGCGAGCGCACGGCGCTGCCGGAACAGAAAGGGCAGCACGATCAGGCCGCCCGACCAGATTGCGATCGCGGCGAGATGGATGAACTTCAGCAGGGTCGTCACAAGGCGGGCTCTCTGGGGCGCAGGCTGGACCAGGCGATCCAGAGTCCCGCTGCGAGATAAGGGATCATAGCCAGTACCCACATCAGCAGTCCGGCAAGTTGCTGGTCGGCGAGCGGGGTGAGCCCCCACGCGGCGGTGCTGGCGAAATGCACGACGTACAGCGGCGCGGGCGCGAAGACGATCAACGCGCCGAGCAGACCCATCTGGCCGATCGTCGCGACCAGCGCCATCAGCGCGGCGCCCGTCTGCACCGACGGCTCGAACACGCCGCGCCACATCAGCCAGGCGCTCGCGAGCAGCGTGATCTGCATCAGCCAGTAAGCGGGCACCGTGGCGAGTCCCCACGCATACGGCCCCGGCGCGTGCCACAGCCACACGATGACCGCATGCGCGGCGACCACGGGGACGAGCGGCGGATAGCCGACACGCGGCAACGGAAAGGCGCGCGCAAGCAAGGGCGCAACGGCCGCGATGAGAATGATGTGATGCGTCACGCGCGCGGAGAACAAGGCCGACGAAAGCGCGCACAGCGGCGAGACGAACACGACGGCCATCAGCGCAATCGCGGCCCAGCCCGCGCGCGCATCGGCCGAGCGGCCGCTGGCGACCACGAATGCGAGCGCGGCAAGCGCTGCGAGCAGCAGCGGGTCGGTGTTCCAGCGCAGCCACAGATCGTCGGGCACGGCCGCCGGTCCGCAATAGGCGACTAGAAAATTGGGCATGGCGCGCTATTTTCCGAGGGGCCAACTGAAGGACCCACTGAAGGGCCGGTTGCCATGCCGCGACACATTGCTCGTTTTTTTCTTCGCGACCCGCGCGCGCTCGTCGAAGGGGAGACCTGATCGCCGACCTGCACGCTCACCGGGAAGCTTGCCGCATCTGCCATTTCCGTCACCTCGCACGTCGTTACGTTGAACGCGTTGGAAGAACCTGGAAAATCGTCGAGACGGTTCGCGATCTGAGTGATCGTGCATGTACTGTAGTTCAAATCGGACGCTTTAGGGTCAGCTATGTGAAAACGGGCTGTTGTGCGCCGTTGTTTACAGCGACCTTGCGCGCGGCCGCCGCGTCAAGCCTCGGGCGCTTTGCCCGTGCTGTTTTTATCGGCTGGGTGGGTTTGCGCGAGGGCGGCGTCCGCGCGCGCCTGTTCCTGCAGATGGAGCAACGCGGGTGACAGAAAGCACCCCATGACCGCCGACAGGATGATGAAAATTGCGGCCGCGTCGACCAGAAATCCGAAGCGCACGAAGATGTAGAAGCAGCACACCAGATTCAGCAGATGCAGGGACAGCCCCACCATCGCGACTCCCTTGGGCACCGTCTGGATGAACTGCGCGAGCCGCGATTTCTTGCGCGGCACGTACCAGACGATCAGTAGACCGAACGTCATGATGAAGCCGCTCTCCGTCCATTTCAGCCAGGTGGGGCGGCGCAGGAAACGTCCCTCGAAGATCGTCTCGATCACCTGAGCCTGAATCTCGATACCCGGCACCAGTTCGCCCAGCGGGGTCGTGCGCATGTCGGTGACGCCGGCGCCGGTCAGTCCGACCAGCACGAGTTTGTCGCGGATGCGGTCCGCGTCGACCCTGCCTTCCAGGATGTCTCGCGCGGACACGTAGCGCCCCAGCGTCGAGCGGATGGACGCGAAATGCAGCCAGATGTCGCCGCCTGGTTGCGTCGGCACCTCCACATCCGCGACGCCGACCGCCTGCACGCCCGAGTTGTCGGCATACACCTCGAGCGCCGTCGATCCCGTCGCGACGCGCAGCATTTCCATCGGCAGGCTGGGCACCAGCCGGTCGCCCAGGCCCAGCACGAGCGGTATATGCCGGACCACGCCCTGTTCGAGCGCCACGCTTAGCAGCGCTTGCCCGTGGGCCGCCGCTTGCAGTTCGGGCAGGCTCGCGAGCACGTAGTCGAAGTGCCGCACATGGTCCAGCGGATCGCCGCCGTGCACGAGGAACGGCGCGGTCCGCAGCGTGGTGTGGGTGGCGAACGCGGCATGATCGAGTGCGGCCGCGCCGAGGATGGTCGGCGCCGCGCGCAACGAGCCGGCGAGAATCGCATCGTGACTGGGCAGCGCCCGCAACCCGGCGGCCAGGGCCCCGGCTGTCTTCGGCAGATTGTCGGCGACCCGGTCGGGCGAAGTCTGGTCCGGCTCCGGCATGTAGATGTCCAGGCCGATGGCAAGCGGCTTGTGCGCCGCGATGGCGTCGACCAGACCCGCGAGCCGGTTGCGCGGCCAAGGCCATTGGCCGACGCTGGCCAGCGTCTCCTCGTCGATCTCGACGATGGTCACGGGCTGGGCTGCCGGAATCCGCGGGAAGTGACGTTGATACTGGTCGAACAGAAGCTGGCGGGCCGTCTTGAAGGAGTCCGGCAGCGCGTCGTCGAGCGTGTCGACGAATGCCGGACGCGGGATGTCGCTCGGCCATTCGCTGGTCAGATTCAGCAGGCTCAGCGCGAACAACACCACCAATGCCACCGGACGCCCCTGGAGCGCCTTCAGCAGTTTCCAGATCCGCTCACGCCATGGGTCGTAGTAGCGTTTGATCGAGGGGAAGGCCATTCAGCGGCGACGAGCGGAGAGCGTCATTGAATCGTGATGACGACGCGCCGGTTCATCTTGTGGGGCACGCCGTCCGCCGTCTGGACCAGCGGCTCGCGCTTGCCCCGGCCGGCGATCTCTATTTGACGCGCGGGAATGCCTTGCTTGACGAGGAACGCCGCCGCGCTCTGGGCCCGCCGCAGCGACAGCCGGTCGTTGAACTCCTGGGAGCCGGCCAGATCGGTGTGACCGATGACCACCACCTGAGGCGCAGGCCAGGTCGCCAGCACGGCTTTCAGCTTTGCGACCGTGGCCGGAGATTCCGGCGCCAGTTCGGTGGCCGAGTCGAAGAGGAAGAACAACGTGAATGTCATCGGGCGAGGCGGCCGGGCGGCGAGCAGTGCGCCATATCGGGCTTGCACGCCGGATTGGCTATCCATGGTCTTTTCCATCGTGCCGTTCTGCGCGACATCGACGCCGGCGTAAGCCTTGTCGATGGTCTGCTCGCCGTTCGCGCTGTGGACCACGACCGCGCCGACTTTGCCCTCCGGATCGGGCAACAGGATGATTTTGTCCGGCGGCGTGCTGCAGCCGGACAACCAGGCCAGCGTCACGAATGCCGCCGCTGACGCGAGGCGCTGAGGTCGGATGACGACTTTCAACGCGCACTCTCCCCTCTGTCACCGACTTCGATGATGAATGCCGTGCCGCGCACGCCCAGCGTGGTGGTCGGCGTGCTGAAGCGGACCGCGTCCGGGTTCGCGTGGGCCAGCTTGCCGGAGATCACCGACAGCGAACCGCGTTTGACGCTCGCATGAAGCACGCCGTCATGGGTCGTGCTGTTGAATGCGAACTGGTCGAGTTCGAGCGTGGTGTTGGCGCCGGCCGAGAGTTGGGTCGTGTCGCGCAGCGTGATGCCGACGGACGATTCCGGGCCGGTCACCACGCGATCGCTGCTGTACACGTCGCTGCCGATCGCCGCGCCCGAGCTGCCGCCGGCCCGCTCGATCCGCACGGTGCCCTTCACGGTTTTGACGACGCCGGCGGCATCGGCGGGGTTGGCGGCGTCGGCTGCAAGCACAGTGGCGGCGGCCATGCAGCCGCAGGCAAGGATCAGGACACGAAGGACATGGGTGACGGACTGGGGACGCATCGGTGGCACCTGCTGGCGTAAGCGCTAGTTTCCACGGGGCAGCGCGGCTTGCCGATGTCGACGTGGTGTTGTGACCGATATTTGCTCGACTGCTCGCGGAGCCGGGACGGGTGTAGGGCACGCGCAAACGCGGGTCCCGGAAGCTGGGGAGTCGTTCTCGCGGCACCCCGCAGAATAGGGCGCCCGGCGCCGATCGCTCTGTGCGGTTCCGCGCATATCGTGGTCAGACGCAATGGGGTTCGCGCAATGCGGGCATTCGGCTGGAATGGCAGGCTTTGGCCGCGAGCAAGCCGCAACGGACTCGATGCCGTCCGGTAGTCGCTACCGGCGTAAGATGGCCGGATCACGTGGTGGAGGCCCCGTCATGTTCCACGATCCTATTCAGATCCCCGCGTTTATCGAATTGACGCTGCTGGCGATCGTGCTGATTTTCGTCAGCATTGCGCGCGCGCGACAGCAGAGACAGCGGCAACGCAACGCCGGCGGCGCTGGCACGCCGGGCTCGGGGAGCTAGGGCTTGCGTTGCCGCTTTAGGCGAAGGAGCGGCAGCTCAGCGGGTTCGTCGTGTGCAGATCAGGGCGAGCCGCTTGGCGTTGAAGCCGTTGCTTCCGTGCGGCACGTGCGCTGGCCGAAGGCCACGGCTTTTTAACCGCCCCCGAACCCTCACACGCCGGGCGCTGGTTCCGTTTCGCCGATATCGAGTTGCGCGCATGCCCGCAGGCTCTCCACCGCGAGCGCAACGGCGGCGCGGTTGAGGCTGTCGGGACGCCAGTACATCGACACCGAGCCGAAGCCCGAGAGTTGCATCGGCAGAATCCGCAGCGTGTTCAATTGCACGAAGCGGCGTGCGGCCCGGTGCGACGCCACGCCGACCAGATCGGTGTGGTTGAGCAGCGTGATGTTCAGGATCGATGAGTTCGATTCGATACAACGGCCCGGCAGCGTCTGTCCCGCGGCGGCGAGCGCCGTCTCCAGCGCGTTCCTCACCGGCGTGCCGTTCGGCCACACGATCCATTGATAGGCCAGCAGGTCGTCCCAGCCGAGCGAGTCCTTGCCGCTCAACGGGTGCTGCGGCCGCGACACGAAGTGGATCGGCTCCTCGTAAAGCTTTTCGCACTCGATCTGCGGGTCCGGATTCTCCGGCGACGAGCGGCCGAGCACGATGTCCAGCTCCCCTCTGGCCAACTGCGGGAGCAACTGATTCATCGTGCTTTCGACCAGCCGGACCTGCGCGCGCGGCAATTGGTCGAGCAGACGCGCCACCGCGAGCGGAACCGTATCCGCGCTCGACACGCCGGACGTGCCGATCGACACCAGTCCGCTGCCGCCATCGCGCAGCGCCTGCATATCGTCGCGGGCGCTGTCGAGATGCGCTTCGATGCGCCGCGCGTGCTCGAGCAGCGATTCTCCGTGGCGAGTGGGCCGCAGTCCGCGCGCGTGCCGCTCGAACAGCGCGAGGCCGATATCCGCTTCCAGTTCCTTGAGCCACTTCGACAGCGCGGGCTGCGTCGTATTCAGCGCGGCCGCCGACTGGCTGAGATTGCCCGTTTCCGCGAGGCTCAACAGCACCTGCAAATGCCTCAGGCGCAGCCGGTAGGTCCAGTCCATTGGGGTGCCTCACTGAGCTATATCCAAAACTATATGGATAAGAGGAATTTGTCATTTTACAGGATATGGCTAGGAGGCATATAAATCACGCACAACACGCATCGCACCGAATCGGTGTTGCGCCAAATGCCGTCAGACTCAGGAGACACCATGTCAGCCCACGATCAGCGCGAGCAACGCGCGGCCTACTACGAACAGATCGCCCGCCAGCGGATGACGCCGCTTTGGGAATCCCTTCACAGCCTCGTGCCGCGCGAGCCGCAGCCGCGCGCGCAGCCCGCGATCTGGAAATACGCGCAGGTGCGCGACCTGGTGATGCAGGCCGGCTCGGTCATCAGCGCCGAGGAAGCGGTGCGCCGGGTGCTGGTGCTCGAAAATCCCGGCTTGCCCGGCAAGTCGAGCATGACGCCGAGCCTCTATGCCGGGCTTCAACTGATCCTGCCGGGCGAGATCGCGCCGAGCCACCGCCATACGCAGTCCGCGCTGCGTTTCATCGTCGAGGGAAAGGGCGCGTGGACCGCGGTCGACGGCGAACGCACGATCATGCATCCGGGCGACTTCATCATCACGCCGTCGTGGACGTGGCACGACCACGGCAACCCTTCGGTCGAAGAGGGCGGTGAGCCGGTGGTCTGGCTCGATGGCCTGGATATACCGCTCGTCGCGAGTCTCGACGCCGGCTTCGCGGAAAACTATCCGGAGGCGATACAGCCCGTCACGCGGCCCGAAGGTGACAGCTTCGCGCGCTTCGGCCACAACATGGCGCCGGTGCGCCACGTCGCTTCGAACCCGACTTCGCCGATCTTCAGTTATCCGTATGAACGCAGCCGCGAAGCGCTCGACACGCTGTATCGCAACGGCGAGCCCGACGCGTGGGACGGCGTGAAGCTGCGTTACGTGAACCCGACGACCGGCGGCTGGCCGATGCCGACCATGGCGACCTTCATGCAGCTGCTGCCGGCCGGCTTTCAGGGCCGCAAGTATCGCAGCACGGACGCCACCGTCTACTGCGTCGTGGAAGGACAGGGCACGGCGCGCATCGGCGACAACGAATTTTTCTTCGAGCCGCATGACGTATTCGTCGCGCCTTCGTGGGTGCCGGTGCAACTGTCCGCTGCCAGCGAAAGCGTGCTGTTCAGCTATTCGGACCGGCCGGTGCTGGCCGCGCTGAACCTGCTGCGCGAAGAGCGCAGCCAGGCAACACAATGAGGCGACGCAATGAGGCAACGCAATGAGGCGACGCAATGAGGCGACGCAACTAAGCGACGCAACTGAGCGACGCGCAAGAAACACACGGAGCGCGTCGCACCGGCTTTGACTGTTCATTCCCCTTGATCTCCCCACACCCCTTTACGCACGAGTGAGTCGCACACCATGGCATTTATTTTCCCCCCCGAGGCGCCCGTCGGTATTCCCGTCGTCGGCACGAACGATCTGTTCGCGGCGCGCCGCGTGTATTGCGTAGGCCGCAACTACGCCGCGCATGCGCGCGAAATGGGCTTCGATCCGGATCGCGAGCCGCCGTTCTTCTTCTGCAAGCCGGCCGACGCGCTCGTGCCCGTCGCCTACGGCGAAACACTCGAACTCGCGTACCCGTCGCAGACGCAGAACTATCACTACGAAGCGGAGCTGGTTGCGGTGATCGGCAAGGCGGGCTCCGACATTCCGCTGGAACAGGCGCTCGGCCACGTGTGGGGCTACGCAGTCGGCCTCGACATGACGCGCCGCGATCTGCAGATGAAGATGCGCGAGATGGGGCGTCCGTGGGAAATCGGCAAGGCGTTCGACCGTTCGGCGCCGATCGGCCCGATCCATCCGGCCAGCGCGGCGGGGCATTTCGAAAAGGCGGGCTTGTGGCTGACCGTCAATGGCGACACGAAGCAGAAGAGCGACGTGTCCCATCTGATCTGGTCGGTGGCCGAGACGGTTGCAGATCTGTCGAAGTTCTTCCGTCTCGAACCGGGCGACGTGATCTACACCGGCACGCCGGAAGGGGTCGGCGCGGTCAAGGCCGGCGATGTGATGAGCGTCGGTGTCGAACGGCTCGGCGAATTGACCGTGCGTGTGGTCTGAACTTCATCTGACAGGTTTTATCGTGCAGCTTCATAGCTTCTTCAATAGTTCAACGTCGTACCGTGTGCGGATCGCGCTTGCCCTCAAGGGGCTGCCATACGATTACCTGCCGGTCGACATCCGCACGGGTGCGCATTGCGAGCCGCAGTACGTGGCGAACGTGAATCCGTCCGCGACGGTACCGGCACTCGTCGACGGCGAGTTTCACCTCGGCCAGTCGCTGGCGATCATCGACTATCTGGATGCGCGCTACCCGGAACCGCGTCTGATTCCGCTCGACACGCACGAGCGCGCCCGCGTCCTGGAGCTTTCATACCTGATCGCTTGCGATATCCACCCGGTGAACAACCTGCGTGTGCTGCGCTATGTGCAGGACGTGCTCGGCGCATCGGCCGAACAGAAAGACGCGTGGTACCGGCATTGGGTCGCAGAAGGAATGGCGGGCGTCGAGCGTCTGCTGACGCGCGGCGCTCAGAACGCTGAAGGCCCGTGGTGCTTCGGCGCACGGCCGACGCTCGCGGACTGCTGCCTCGTGCCGCAGATCGCCAATGCGCAAAGGATGGGTTGCGATCTGAGCGCCTATCCGCGCAGCCTCGCCGTTTATCGGCACGCGCTCGAACACCCGGCGTTCGAACTCGCGCAACCGCAGCGCCAGCCGGACTACAGAGTCTGACGCAGTACAGGAGACAAGAGTCATGAGTGAGACACATCAAGAGACCCGTAAGGAGATTCGCCGCGTGATCATCGTCGGCGGCGGCATCGGCGGGCTGGCGGCGGCGCTCGCGCTGGCGCGGCAAGGCATCGGCGTGCAGTTGCTGGAGCAGGCTCCGGAGATCGGCGAGATCGGCGCGGGCATCCAGCTCGGCGCGAATGCGTTCAACGCGCTCGACGCGCTGGGCGTCGGCGACGCGGCGCGCAGCCGCGCGGTGTTCACCGACAGCCTGAATCTGATGGACGCAATCGACGCCAGGGAGATCGCCCATATCGACGTCGGCGCGCCGTACCGTCAGCGCTTCGGCAATCCGTATGCGGTGATTCATCGCGCCGACATCCATCTGTCGATCCTGGAGGCGGTGCGGGATCATCCGCTGATCCAGTTCCGCACCAACACGCAGGTGCGCTCGCTTGACCAGGACGACAGCGGCGTCACGGTCACCGATCAGCACGGCGCGCGGTATCGCGCGGATGCCGCGATCGGATGCGACGGCGTGAAGTCCGCGGTCCGTCAGACGCTGATCGGCGATGAGCCTCATGTGACCGGGCATGTCGTGTATCGCGCGGTGGTCGACGTGAACAACATGCCGACCGATCTGCGGATCAACGCGCCGGTGGTATGGGCAGGACCGCATTGCCACCTGGTGCACTACCCGCTGCGCGGCGGTCAGCAGTACAACCTCGTCGTCACGTTCCACAGCCGCGAACAGGAGCAGTGGGGCGTGCGCGAGGGCAGCAAGGAGGAAGTGCTGTCGTACTTCGAAGGCATTCATCCGCTGCCGCATCAGATGCTCGACCGCCCGACTTCCTGGAAGCGCTGGGCCACCGCCGATCGCGATCCGGTCGAACGCTGGAGCTTTGGCCGCGCGACGGTGCTCGGCGACGCGGCGCATCCGATGACGCAATACCTGGCCCAGGGTGCCTGTCAGGCACTCGAGGATGCGGTCACGCTAGGCGCGGCGGTAGCGGCGACCGGCGACGACTTCGAAGCCGCGTTCGCGCTGTACGAGAAAGCGCGGATTCCGCGCACCGCGCGCGTGCTGTACTCGGCGCGCGAGATGGGACGGATCTATCACGCGAAGGGTGTCGAGCGCCAGGTGCGCAACTCGCTGTGGGTGGGACGCACGCAGGAGCAGTTCTACGACGCGTTGCAATGGCTGCACGGCTGGCGCGCCGAGGACTGCCTGAAGGGCGTGGCCTGAGGAGTCGACGATGGCCGGATAACAAACATTCATAGCTGGAGGAGACACCCATGAAAACCCAGATGCCCGTCAATGTCACGGAGCTGATCGACCGCAACCGCGTTTCGCCTTTTCAACTGGCGATCGTCGTGTTGTGCTTTCTGATCGTCGCGATCGACGGTTTCGATACCGCGGCGATCGGCTTCATCGCACCGGCGATCCGCGCGCAGTGGCAGCTCGCCCCCGCGCAGCTCGCGCCTATTTTCGGCGCGGGCCTGGCAGGTCTGATGGCCGGTGCGCTGCTGTTCGGGCCGTTCGGCGACCGGCTCGGCCGCAAGCGGCTGTTGCTGTGGTGCGTGCTGGGCTTCGGGCTCGCGAGCGTGGTGTCGGCGTGGGCCGGCTCGCCGACAGAACTCATTGCGTTGCGCTTTTTGACCGGCCTCGGACTGGGCGGCGCGATGCCCAACGCGATCACGCTGACCTCGGAATACTGCCCCGCGTCGCGCCGCTCGTTCCTCGTGACTACGATGTTTTGCGGCTTCACCGTGGGCTCGGCGCTGGGAGGCTTTGTCGCGGCCGCGCTGATGGAGCGCTACGGCTGGCGCGCGGTTCTGCTGACAGGCGGCGTCGCTCCGCTGTTGCTGCTGCCGATCCTCGCGTGGCGGCTGCCCGAGTCGGTGCGCTATCTCGTGGCGCTCGGCAAGGAGCCGCAGCAGGTGGCGCGGGTGCTCGCGCGCATCGCGCCGGACGAAGACCTGTCGCTCGCCACGTTCACGGCATCGCACGGCAAAACAAGCGGCTCGCCGGTCGGGCAGCTGTTCCGGCGCGATCTGCTGCGCGGCACCTTGCTGATGTGGCTGACGTTCTTCATGAGTCTGCTGGTGATCTATCTGCTGTCGAGCTGGCTGCCGACTTTGCTGCGCGAGAACGGAGTGTCGCTGCAAACGGCGGCGCTGGTCACCGCGATGTTCCAGGTCGGCGGAACGCTCGGTGCGATCGTGCTGGGCTGGCTGATGGATCGCATCAATCCGCACTACGTGCTGGCGGTCAGCTATGCGGGGGCGGGAGTGTTCGTCGCGGCGATCGGCAGCCTCGCGGCCACGCCCTGGCTGGCGGCGGTAGCGGTGTTTTGCGCGGGGTTCTGCATCTCGGGCTCGCAGGTCGGCGCGAGTGCGCTGTCGGCAGCGTTCTATCCGACCGATTGCCGCGCGACCGGCGTGAGCTGGGCCAACGGCGTGGGCCGCATGGGCTCGGTGGCGGGCTCACTGGCGGGCGGCACGATGCTGGCGATGGGGCTGACGATGCCGGTGCTGTTTCTGCTCGCGGGTGCGCCGGCGATTGTCGCGGGGGTGTCGATGATGGCGCTGGGGCTGGCAAGGTCGAAGGCGTTGCCGTTCGGCGACGTGCCGGTGCTGACCGAACCTCGTTCGGTCACGTAGCGCGCCGCGAGTTGCGGGCATATCGCCAAAGGACCGCGCGCCGGCACGGAGCGCTCAGGTACTGCCGCGCGGCACCGTTCGTGCATCATCGACCTGATTGGCGGTGGCTCCAGCAGCACGCCACCGCCCAGGCACAACACCGTCCGCTAGTTCGACAACGACAGATAAGGCGAGCTCAGCGGCGTCGGCGGGAACGGCTGCAAGCCCGTCTGCTTGCTGAAGCTGTATCGCACGTACACCGCCGCGAGGCACTCGCGATATTCATAGGCATTCCCGAGCGAAGCGGTCGCGCCGAACGCCAGTTGCGGCGCCAGTTGATATTCGCCGACCGCGCTGAGCGAATACGACACGCCCGTCTTGCTCTGGCCGGGATAAACCGCGCCGCTATCCACGCCGCTGCCGATCCGCGCCGCATTGTCCGCCGCCGCTCCCTGCCGGCCCGAGTCGTCGTTCAGCGGGAAGTAGTTCTACGCATCCTGACGATAATGCTGCACGCCGATCGAGCCCTTCAGGTCATAGGTGAACAGACCGTTGCGGCCGGTCCATTCCACCGGCAAATTCAGGATCACGTACTGTTGCGGGCTGAAGTAGCCGCCCTCGCCATACGTGAAGTACGACAGGTTCTTGTTGTAGTGCATCAGCGTCGTGTTCACGCCGACCCTGAGCGTCTGGTCGGCGTCTTCCAGCAGGCGCGTGTAGACCCCGCCGCCGCCCTTCACGGCATTATTGCTCGCGACGTTATTGCCGCCGTAGTACTGATACGACGCGTTCGCGTACAGGCCGCTCGTGCCGTCGTCCCACGCGAGGCTGCCCGAGGCCGCCGGTCGACGTGACGCCGCCCCATTCGAGGCCGGAGCCCGAGTCGTGCGCGCCCGCGTACGAGAGCAGGCTGTCGGTGACCGCGCGCCGCGCGACCGCGAGCGAATACGACACCTTGTCGGTGATGCCGCCGTAGTACTGCGCGCCGCCTACGATGTTGGTCTCGCGAAAGCCGAGCGGCGTCACGAGGGTGGTCTTGCCGACGCAGTTCGTCGCGACCGATCTGCGCTTCGAACTCGGCCGCGAGCGCGCTCAGCATGCCGCGCCACTGCGGCGAGATTTGGCGCTCCAGCAGGTAATCGAGAATTGGAACCATGTCTTTCGGGAATTGGCCGTTGCTTCGATCCGCATGACACGGGGCACGACGGCCGGTTGAGCATGAAGTGTTTCGGAAAAAACCGCGCGTTGCACGCGTCCCAGGTTACTTTTACCGGTCTGTCCAGGCTGTCCGATACACTTCGCAAGAAGTCTACTTAAGACATTAACTTTTAGCCACTTCCATTCTTCAGCTTAGGTACGCGCTTCGCAGCAATGGATGCAATCCAAATACGTAAATTTTGCTGATGCCGCCATATCATTCGTTTGCCTGCAATGGATGCCGCAAAAGAATGATTCGCTGTAGGTGTGTTAAGGGACGATTTCCGCGAGCGATTTAGCTCCGTCGTTTCGTGGTAAATGCAACGTTTTGGAATTTGCGCGGATGCGTCGCGCATTCATTGACACGAATATCTTGCAGAATCTTTCCGGGCCGCCGCGCGGCAATGTTTGCAAGCCAGATATGCTTACGAATTTCCAACGCGTCGCTGTCCACATGATGTCGCGGACGGGTTCACGTATTAATCACGCGTATTAATCGCGCACACGTGCATGCGCACACCGTGCGTTCGTCACGCCGTTCGATTCGTTCAATTGCGATGCTCAATCCACTCAGTATTTTGCTGGTCACCGTTTTATCCAGTGCGATGGCGATGGCCGTGCTCGGCTCGTTATGGCGCGCCGCGATCCCCGGGATCGGCTACTGGATTTCGGCCAACGCGGTCGCGATCGTCGCGCTGCTCGCGTTCGCGCTGCAGGGGCATGCGTCGCCCTGGCTGACCTTCGTCGCGGCCAACGGGTTGCTGGCGTTCGCGCTGCTCCTCGTGCTCGAAGGCTGCCAGTGTTTTCTCGGGCGCCGCACGCGGCCCTGGGCGGCGTATGCGGGACTCGCGGCGGTGTTGCCCGGCATTTCGTACTGGACCTTCGTCGCGCCCGACTTCAACGCGCGCGTCGCGCTGGTGTCGGTGTATCACGCGGCTCTCTATGCGGCGCTCGCCGCGACGATGCTGCGCGGCCGCCCGTCGAACCGGCCGCGCTACAGCTATTACTTCCTCGCGGCGGCGGCCTTGCTGTTCTGCGTCGGGCATGCTTCACGCGGGGTCATCTACGGCTTCGGCATCATCGTGCAGTCCGGCCTGATGCAGGTGTCGCCGTCCAACATCATCTTTCTCGCGATTGGCATCCTCGCGCCGCCAAGCCTTTCGATCGGCGTGGTGATGCTCGCACACGACCGCCTCGCCGAGCGGCTGGAGCGGCTCGCGAACGTCGACGACCTGACGGGCGCGCTCGCGCGCCGCGCGTTTCTCTCGATCGGCGACGCGTTGTTGAAGGCGTCGCTGCGCGACGACTCGCCGTTCGCGCTGGCGATCATCGACATCGATTCGTTCAAGGCCGTCAACGACACCCATGGCCATGCCGCCGGAGACCAGGTGCTGGTCCACTTCGCGGCGTTCATCGCCGACAGCCTGCGGGTCGGCGACGTGTTCGGCCGGCTCGGCGGCGAGGAGTTCGGCGTGCTGTGCCCCGCGACCACGACTGCCGAAGCGGTCGCGCTGCTGGATCGCGTGCGAGGCCGGCTCGCGGCACTCGCGCCAGCCGATTTGCCACGCGGCTTGAGATACACGTTCAGTGTCGGCGTGGACGAACGGCGCCGCGACGAATCGCTCGCCCAACTGATGGCCCGTGCCGACGGCGCGCTGTACGCGGCCAAGGCCTCGGGCCGCGACCGCGTGATGGCGGCCGCGTAAGGTCCGTAAAAGAAATTTTTACCTCTATTTAACGGCAGGCATAAACATTCGTCAGATGTTTGCCGATAACCATTGGTGGAGTGACTGGAACCAGCCTGATATCTAACCCATATGTGTGCCACCTCAACGCAGCAACTGCCCGATCCCGGTTTGCGCGATCGCTTTCACCGGCGTTCGCTGGAGCATCAGCGCCCGCTGGTCACGGTGACGCTGGCCTTCACGGTGGTTGCGTTCCTGTTCATGGTCGGGGCGCGCAACCTGGTCGACGGCCCGGCGCCGCCGCTCGCGTACCGGCTGACGTGCGCGCTGGTGCTGATGCTGCTGGTGCTGGCGATCCCGAGTGCGAAGTCGCCCTGGCTGTTCTGCGCAATCGGCGTGGCGTACATGCAGGTGCTGCTGGCCGGCCTCGCACTGAACGTCGCGGGGCTCGCCCAGCCGCTGCTGTGGGTGCTGCCCGCGTTAGTGGCGATTCCGATCTGTGCCGCGCCTCTGTGGCTCACGCCGGCGCATTTCTTCATCGGCAGCACGCTGTTCTATGCGGCCGCGTTCGCGCTGCTGCTCGGCGAGCCGCATCCGCATGACGTCGACGTGGTGATGTGGATGTGGATCGTGGCGATCGGCGTGCCGACCTCGATCGCCTTTCACTTCGGCTTTTACCGCTTCCGGCGCAACCATTTCCTGCTCGAAAGCCAACTGGCGAAACTCGCGGCGACCGATCCACTGACCGGCTTGCAAAACCGCCGGGCGTTCGTCAAGCAGGCCGAGCGCCGCCTCGATGCGATCACGTCCGACATGCAGGTCAGCGCGATCTTCCTCGACCTCGACAACTTCAAGTCCTTGAACGACCGGTTCGGCCATGCGACCGGCGATCACGCGCTGCATCAGGTCGCGCAGGTGCTGATGGACGAAACCACCGCCAACGACAGCGTGAGCCGGATCGGCGGCGAGGAGTTCGCGGTGCTGCTGCATGACGGACTCGACCGCTCGCTGCAACTGGCCGAGCGGCTGCGCGTCGCGATTGCCGCGATCGAGCGGCCGGACGGCAACCTGACCGCGAGCTTCGGCGTGGCCGAACACCGGCATGGCGAAAGCATCATGGTGTTGCTCGACCGCGCCGACGAAGCGTTGCTGCGCGCCAAACACTCGGGCCGCAACCGCGTGTGCGCCGAACGCGCGCTGCCGCTCGAAACGCTGCGGCGGTTCGCGAGCGAGGCAAACGGAGAGGGCGGCGAGGAAAGCGAACGCGGCACGGCGCGGCGGCATCGATGGGGGGACTTCTACCTGATCTCGCACTTCCAGCCGCTCTACAGCCTGTCACATCAGAAGCAGGTGGGGTTCGAGGCGTTGCTGCGCGGCGAGCAGGACGACGGCACGCTGGTGCCGCCCGCGGTGATGTTCGCGCCGAAGCCGTCGAACGACGAAGGCGCGCTCGACCGCGCGAGTCACGCCGTCCACCTGGGCAACGCATGCCGGCTGCTGCCCGGCGACGCGTGGCTGTTCCTCAACATCCTGCCGGCCACCTTCATCGCCGACGGTTACCCCGAGCGGCTCGCGACTATCGTGCGGACGGCGGGCTTCGAAACCGAACGGGTGATTCTCGAGATTCTCGAATCGCACGGCGGCAGTGTCGACGACATGTCGCGCGCGGCGGCCTTGTACCGCGAGTATGGCTTCCTGATCGCCGTCGACGATTTCGGCGCCGGGCAGTCGAATCTCGACCGGCTGTTGCGGATTCGGCCGGACCTCGTCAAGCTCGACGGCGAACTGATTCGCGCAACTACGCACGGCACCGGGCAGCCGATTCTGCCGAAGCTCGTGTCGTTGCTGCACCAGGCCGGAATGCTGGTGGTGGTCGAAGGCGTGGAGACCACCGACGAACTGATTCTGGCGGTGGAGTCGAACGTGGATTTTGCGCAGGGCTATCTGCTCGGGCGGCCGGCCGCGCAGATCGCGCCGCCGGAGTCGGTACACCGGCAGATCGATGAAGCGTTCGATGTGATCGCCCAGGGGCGCGCGCATCAGCATGCGCTGTTCGAATCCGAAATGGAGCCTTATCGCGCCGCGTTGCGGGTCGCCGCCGCCGCGCTGTTGGCCGGCACGATCATGGACGACGCGTTCGCGCCGCTCGCAACCTTCGAGCGTTGCATCAGTTGCTTCATTCTCGACGATTCGGGCCGGCAGATCGGTCATGAAGTGCCGGGGCCGGCGTGGAGCAAGGAGGGCGCATCGCTGCAGCCGGTGGCGAATCCGCGCGATGCGCGATGGGACCACCGGCCGTATTTCCGGAATGCGGTGCTGCTGCCGGGCGTGACGGTCACCAGTAATCCTTATCTTTCGCTGGCGAGCGGACGGCCTTGCATTGCCGTGACCCTGGCCCTGCAGCTCGCGGCCGGGCGAACGGTGATCGGCGTGGAGCTGGACTGGTCGGAACTGGGGTTGCCGTGGCCCGCGGGGGAGTAGTGCGCTTCTTGCCGCATAGGCCGGTTCGTCAGCGACTCGGGAGCCTGATTAATAACCGCCTCTGGTCGGCGTCGTTCCCGCCGCCGTGTTTCGGTACGACGCAGCCAGGTCCGCCGCCGCACGGCTGAGCAGCCCCGTATCCGTGCCGACCGCCACGAAGCTCGCGCCCGCCGCGAGATATTCCGCGGCAAACGCCGGATCGGGCGCGAGCACGCCGGCGGCCTTGCCCGCGCCGCGCACGGTCTCGATGCCGTGGCGAATCGCCTCGCGCACGCGCGTGTCGCCCGGCTTGCCGAGCAGGCCCATCGACGCGCTCAGATCCGATGGCCCGAAGAACACGCCGTCCACGCCTTCCACGTGGGCAATCGCCGCCAGATTCTCCATGCTCTGCACGGTCTCCGCCTGGACCAGCACGCACAACTCGTCGGCCGCCGTGTTCAGATAGTCGGGCACGCGGTTCCAACGCGACGCGCGCGCCAGCGCACTGCCCACGCCGCGTATGCCGTGCGGCGGATAGCGGGTTGCGGCGACCGCCTCGGCGGCCTGTGCGGCTGTGTCGATCATCGGCAGCAGCAGCGTTTGCGCGCCGATGTCGAGCAACTGCTTGATCAGAGCGCTGTCGCTGCGCACCGGGCGCACCACCGGATGCGACGCATAGGCAGCGACGGCCTGCAATTGCGACAGGGTACTGCGCACGTCGTTCGGCGCATGCTCGTTGTCGATCAGCAGCCAGTCGAAACCGGCGGTAGCCAGCAACTCGGTCACATAGGCGTCGGCGAGCGCGGCCCACAGGCCGAATTGCGGCCGGCCCTCAGCCAGCGCGCGCTTGAATGGGTTGTGCGGTAGGGACATGTCGATCCAGTCAGATGAAATTCAAACCGATGCCGCCGAGCGGACCATAGTCGACGTGAAACGTGTCGCCCGCGCGCGCGGGTATGGGGCTCGTGAACGAGCCGCTCAGGATCACGTCGTGCGCGTTCAATGATTCGTCGTACGGAGCGATTTTGTTGGCGAGCCAGGCAACGCCCGTTGCCGGGTGATTCAACACCGCGGCCGCGAGGCCGCTTTCTTCGACCGTGCCGTTCTTGTAGAGCAGCGCGCCGACCCAGCGCAGATCGACATCGAGCGGGCGCACCGGCCGGCCGCCCAGCACGATGCCCGCGTTCGCCGCGAAGTCCGAGATCGTGTCGTAGACCTTGCGCGGCGCCCTGGTGTCGCGGTCGAACTGTTCGATGCGCGCGTCGATGATTTCCACCGCGGGGGTCACGTAAGCGGTGGCGTCCAGCACGTCGAACAGCGTGACGCCGGGGCCTTTCAACGGCTTGCTGAGCACGAATGCCAGTTCCACTTCGACGCGTGGCGCGATGAAGCGGTCGGCGCGGATGTCCTGGCCGTTCTCGATGAACATGCTGTCGAGCAGCGGCGCGTAATCGGGTTCGTCGATCTGCGACGAGCGTTGCATCGCGCGCGAGGTCAGCCCGATCTTGCGGCCCTTGATGACGTGGCCTTCGGCGAGCTTGAGCCTGACCCACTCGCGTTGAATCGCGTAGCCGTCCTGAACGGTCATCTGCGGATACTGGGCGGAGAAGTGGCGCAGTTGAGTGCGGGTTTTCTCGGCGTGGTCGAGTTGCGCCGCGAGGTCGCGGACGGTCTGTTCGTCTAGCATGATGGATTCTCTGTGAGCCGCCGCCGGGATTGAAGGTCAGGCCTTAGCCGTGCGGCGTCAGCGTGGCGATTTCAAGCTTTCAGCCGTGCGTGCAGATTGTTGTGCTTCCACGTACCGGCTTCGCTGAACTCGTTGATTTCCAGCGACAACGCCAGCCCCTGCTGTTCGAACTCGGCCGCGAAGTGCTGTTTGATCAGTGCGAACAGCGCATCGCCGGTGGCCTTTTTCACGGCATCGGAGCGGCCTGCGGCGATCTTCAGGTTCGCGTGCAGGAACGCGGCGTCGGGACGGCCGTCGGCGATGCGGTATTGCTCGCAGCGCACTGCGCGCACGCGGATGCCGCCGAGCGGATAGACCTTCTGTTCGTTCTCGCGTTGCGCGTCGAGGCATTGCGCGAGCGTGTCGCACAGTTGGCCGATGCTCTGTGCGTCGGCGAGATTGGCGCTGTATTCGAGTGTCAGGTGGGGCACGTGGGTCTCCTCAAAACTCAGGCGGGCAGTGGCGTAACCGGGAAGATCGCATTGATCTGGCCGGTGCCTGAACTGCCGAAGTACGGCGTGACGACTTCCACCTTGCCGTCGTAACGATCCCAGCCGAGCGCGCCGAGCAGCATCGCGGTGTCGTGCATGCCGCCTTCGCCCCAGCATTTCTCGTTGTAGAGCGGCAGCATTTCGCAGAAGGTCTTCCAGTCGCCGGCTTCCCACAACTCGACCACGCTGCGGTCCATTCGTTCGAGAAACGGACTCCACACCCTGTGCATGAATTGCTCGGCCGTGCCATTGTTGGCGAAGTGATGGCTGAGCGAGCCGCTCGCCAGAATCGCGACGGTGCCTTCGTAGTGCTCCTCGATCGCCTTGCGTACCGCGAGACCGAAGCGCGCACTCGTTTCGAGGTCGTGCCACATGCACCAGCCCGCCACCGATACTGCCTTGAAATGCCGATCGCCGTTCATATAGCGCATCGGCACCAGCGTGCCGTATTCGAGTTCCAGCGTGGTCTCGCTGTGCGCGCGGCTTTTCACGCCCATTTCGTTGGCGACTTCCGCGATCAGATTGCCGAGCCCGACATTGCCCGGATACGCGTAGGGCATGTTCTTGATGAAATGCGGCAGTTCGTTGCTCGTGTAGACGCCTTCGAATTTCGGCGCGCAATTGATGTGATATTCGCTATTCACGAGCCAGTGCACGTCGAACACGACGATCGTGTCCACACCCAGTTCGCGGCAACGCCGGCCGATTTCATGATGGCCGTCGATCGCGGGCTGACGGCAGCCTTTATGTGGGCCGTCGAGTTCGGACAGATATAGCGAAGGGACGTGAGTCACTTTTGCTGCCAACGCGAGTTTGCCCATCGCAGTCTCCTGTGTCGACCGGAGTTAGCGCTTTAGCGCTTACTTCGGTCCCATGCAAAGCGGTCGATCGGAGTTAGCGTGTCGACCAGAGTTGGCGCTTCAGCGCTTACTCTGGTCCCATAGCGCTTACTTCGGTCCCATGCAAAGCGGTCGATCGGAGTTGGCGTGTCGACCAGAGTTGGCGCTTCAGCGCTTACTCTGGTCCCATAGCGCTTACTCCGGTCCCATGCAAAGCGGTCGACCGGAGTTAGCGTGTCGACCAGAGTTGGCGCTTCAGCGCTTACTCTGGTCCCAAACAGCCCACTCCGCTCCCCTGCAAGACAGTTGCTGTTCTATGTGACGCGAGCCACGCCGCACTCGCGCGTCGAATCCAAACGCTTGCGCGGCTCAAACGCCCCAGCGCGGAATGTGATGCGAGCCGAGCGATACGCAGACATTCTTCGGTTCGAGGAACACTTCGTAGCTCCACGTGCCGCCTTCGCGGCCCACGCCCGATGCCTTGGTGCCGCCGAACGGCTGGCGCAGATCGCGCACGTTCTGGCTGTTGACGAAGCACATGCCTGCTTCGACGGCGGCGGCGACGCGATGTGCGCGGCCCGTGTTCTCGGTCCAGATGTAGCTCGACAGGCCGTACGAGATGTCGTTGGCGAGCTTGATCGCATCGGCTTCGTCGTCGAACGGAATCAGGCACGCAACCGGGCCGAAGATTTCTTCCTGCGCGATGCGCATGCGGTTGTCGACATCGACGAACACTGTCGGCATCACGAAGTTGCCTTTGCGCATCGCGTCGGGGAGGCTGGGCATGTCGAGGCCGCCGCACGCGAGCGTCGCGCCTTCTTTCGGACCCAGCTCGATATAGCTGCGCACTTTCGCCAGATGTGCCTGGCTGATCATCGGGCCGACAATGGTGCTGTCTGCGAGCGGATCGCCCACGCTCAAACGCTTCGCGCGTTCAACGAAGCGCTCGGCGAAACGCGCGTAAATCGAGCGCTGTACCAGAATGCGCGAACCCGCCGTGCAGCGTTCGCCGTTGTTCGAGAAGATCATGAACACGGCGGCGTCGAGTGCGCGTTCGAAATCGGCGTCGTCGAAAATCACGAACGGCGACTTGCCGCCGAGTTCCATCGAAAACTTCTTCAGGCCGGCCGTTTGCACGATGCGGTTACCGGTCGCGGTCGATCCTGTGAACGACACCGCGTGCACGTCGGGATGCGCGACCAGCGGTTCGCCGGTTTCCTTGCCGAAGCCGTGCACCACGTTCAGCACACCGGCCGGAATGCCGGCTTCGAGCGCGAGCTGGCCGAGCATCGACGCGGTGAGCGGCGACAGTTCGCTCATCTTCAGCACGGCCGTGTTGCCGAAGGCGAGGCAGGGCGCGACCTTCCACGTGGCCGTCATGAACGGCACGTTCCACGGCGAGATCAGCGCGCATACGCCGACCGGATGAAATAGCGTGTAGTTCAGATGCGTGTCGGTGGGATACGTATGGCCGTCGACGCGCGTGCACATCTCCGCGAAGTAGCTGAAGTTGTCGGCGGCGCGTGGCACGAGCTGCTTGCGCGTTTGCGAAATGGCCTGGCCGGTATCCTTCGTTTCGCTCTCCGAGATCTCCGGCACGTGTTTGGTGATCAGTTCGCCGAGCTTGCGGATCAGCTTCGCGCGTTCCGCGGCGGGCCTGGCGGCCCAGGCGGGAAACGCGTCTTTGGCGGCGCGCACGGCGGCGTCCACCTCCAGCGTGCCACCGCGTGCGACTTCGGCCAGTACTTCTTGCGTAGCCGGATTGACCGTTTCGAAATAGTCTTTTGCGGCGCACTTCTCGCCGTCGATCAGATGGTCGATTCGCATTGCGTTGTCCTTTCTTGTGCTGTCGATCGGAGTTAGCGTGTCGACCAGAGTTGGCGCTTCAGCGCTTATGTCGATCGGAGTTAGTGCTTCAGCACTTACTCCGGTCCCATGCTTCGCACTCTGGTCCCATAGCGCTTACGCCGGTCCCATGTAAAACAGCCGGTCACGCGCGGCCGAAATCCGCGTCGGATCCAATCGTGGTGACCAGACGGCCCAGGCCGTCGATTTCGCAGACCACTTCATCGCCCGCGTTCACGTTGACAATGCCTTCCGGCGTGCCGGTCAGGATCACGTCGCCGGGCGCGAGCGTCATGAAGCCGCTCAGATACTCGATCAGCGCGGGGATGTCGGTGACGAGATCGCGCGTGTTGCCGTGCTGTTGCAGCGTGCCGTTCACGAACGTGCGCAATTCCAGTTGCGTGACGTCCGCGATGTCGGCGGCGTCGACGAACCAGGGGCCGAGCACGGTGCCGCCGTCGCGATTCTTCACGCGCAGGTTGGGGCGGTAGTAGTTTTCGAGGTAATCGCGGATCGCGTAGTCGTTGGCGATCATGTAGCCGGCCACATGCTGCATCGCGTTCTCGCGCGTCACGTTCTGCGCGCTCTGGCCGATCACGACCGCCAGTTCGCACTCGTAGTGCATAAACGTGACATCGGCGGGGCGCCGCGTCACGCCGCGATGACCGAGCACGGTGCCCGGTCCCTTGAGAAAGACGACCGGTTCTTCCTGCTTGTCGAACTGCAATTCCTTCGCATGCTCGGCGTAGTTCAGGCCGAGCGCGAAGATGGTGCCGGCTTCGAGCGGCGCGAGCCACACCACTTCATCTTCGCGACGCACGCGGCCGTCCGCGAGGCGCACGCCATTGGCGTCGGGATAGGCTTCGTGAATCGCGCCTGCATACGCCACACGGCCGCGCATCATCGTTGTTCTCCATCGTGTTCTGTTGCGCCGACAAACGACACCGTGAGCGGTGGCAGTTCCCCGATCGTGATCGTGGCCGTCTCGCCGATATGGGCGACCGGCGAGCCGTGACGCACGCCGAGCGTAATCACGTCGCCGGCATTGAGTGTCATGAAATCGGTCACGTCCGCGAGCAACTGCGCGACGTTGCGCACCGACGACACGGTGCTCGCCGTGAAGCGCTTCGTGCCGTTGACCACGACCTCGATACCGAGATCATCCGGCGTTGCAACTTGACGCGCCCCTACCACCGCTGGCCCGACCACGCAAAAGCCGTCGCGTGCGCGCAGACGCACCGAAGGCCGATATACGTTCGTATGCGGCACGCTCAGATCGGCGACCGGCGTATAGCCTGCGATGTAGTCGGCCGCGCGATCCACGTCAATGCGTGTTGCGGTGCGGCCTATCACGATACCCAGCGAAGCGCCGACTTCCACGCCCGTCGCGTCGTCCGGCACGACGACCCGCGCTCGATGCCCAGCGAGCGTGTTGCGAGGCTTCAGATAAAGAATCGGCGCTTTCGGCGGCGCCTTATACGGCGCGGCGTGCATCGCGTCGCCTAACGCATCCAGCGCGGCGCGGTCGTTCAGCAAGGTCCCGTACACCGCGCCACGGACCGGCGCGCGGAACGCAATGCCGCGCGCGAGCAGCACAGCCGCGGTGCGCGCGTCCACGTCGCGAGGCAGCGCGTCGCCTTCGGGATGCAGCAGGTGATCGGCAAGGGCAAACATAAGGGGATCGGTCTCCTGGAAAAAACTCGACGGAAACACTAACATGTTAGTAGTATTGCGCTTGATATCATTCACGGTCAATAGGCTGCCGGTTGATCGCGGGTTTTCCCTTAAGCACCGACAGCTGTTTTTATTCTTTGCCCACATGTCCGCTGCCACGCGAGTTTTGCACCGCAACCTGCCGATGCTGTTGTTGCGCGCACGAGAGAAAATGATGGAGCGTTTTCGTCCGTTGATCACCGCTCATGGACTGACCGAGCAGCAATGGCGCGTGATTCGCGCGCTCGACGAACATGGCCCGATGGAGCCGCGCCACATCTCCGATATCTGCACGATTTCGAGCCCGAGCATGGCCGGCGTGCTCGCGCGGATGGAGAGCATGGACCTGGTGATCAAGGAGCGTTTCGCGGAAGATCAGCGCCGCGTGCTGGTGTCGCTGACGGACACGAGCGCGGAACTGGTGCGCGTGATTTCGAAGGACCTCGAAGCGCACTATCGGGCGCTGGAGCGCAAGGTGGGGCCGGAGATCGTCGAGCGTGTGTATCGCGCGGTCGACGATCTGCTGGCCGGGCTCGCAGAGGAGGACGAGTGAACTGGATGCCTGGGGGCTCAGGGCCGTACCTGGCTACCAGCCCTGAAAGCGTCTCCATTCCACGCTGCCGCCGTCCGGCGCCACCGCGTGATACTCGGGAAATTGCGCACCGGTCGCGCATGCATGATTCGGCAGAATGCGCAGCTTCATGCCTATCGGGAAGCGCTGCGTAATATCGTCGGCGTGCGCATCCGCTTGCATCGGCGCCAGAATGCCGTGCTCCTGGTTCGCGCCACTCACCAGGTAATCGGGCAGCAGCGTGCCGTTCAGCAGACACGGCTGGCCATAGCCGAAATCGTGCGACTGCTTCGACGTGCCGCGATCCCGGCTCATCGCCATCCAGCCCGCGTCGAGAATCGCCCAGCCCTTGTCCGCCTGATGGCCGATCACGGTGGCGAGCACGCTGAGCGCGATGTCGTCGAGCGCGCACACGCCGACGTTGTGCATCACCAGATCGAACAGCACGTAGACGCCGGCCCGCACTTCGGTGACGCCTTCGAGGTGTGTGGCGGCGAGCGCGGTCGGCGTGGAGCCGACGCTGACCGCCGGGCACGCAATGCCGGCGTCGCGCAGACGTTGCGCCGCGCGCACGCAGCCCGCGCGTTCCTGCTCCGCGAGCGCGGCGAGCGCTTGCGGTGTATCGAGCTCGTAGCTCGATCCCGCATGGGTCATCACGCCACCCACCTTGACGCCGTTCTCATGGAGAATCCGGCCGACTGCGAGCAGCGTGTCTTCTTCCGGCGTGATGCCCGAGCGGTGTCCGTCTGTGTCGACCTCGATCCACACCTCGAAGGTTTCGCCGTGCTGATCGCCGAATGCGGCAATGGCCGACGCGGCGGTCGGGTTGTCCACCACCAGCTTCAGATCGCAGCCCTGGCGGCGCAGCGCCAGCGCTCTCGGCAACTTCGAAGGGGCCATGCTGACCGCGTAGAGAATGTCGTCGATGCCGGCGGCAAAGAACGCTTCCGCTTCCTTCAGCGTCGACACCGTGATGCCGCGCGCGCCGGCGGCGATCTGCGCGCGCACTACGTCGATGCATTTGGTGGTCTTCACGTGCGGCCGGAACGCGACGCCGAGCGTGTTCATATGCCCCTGCATGCGCGCGATGTTCTTCTGCATGCGCGCGATATCGATCAACGCGGCCGGGGTTTCGATCTGTTCGAGTTTCATGCTTTCACCGGGAATTGAGAGGGTTGCGGCTTACAGGCCGAAGCGGCCGAGCCACGGAACCAGCAGGTCGAGCGTCGGCGCCTCGATCTCGGGCGGCTCGGCGCCCGCGACGAGCGGCAGGCCGACGTGGTTATGCCAGTATGTCCGCAAACCGACGGCGGCGGTGCCGAACATGTCGTAGCTGGAACCGGCCACGAATGCGGCTTCGTGCGCCTGCACGCCTAGTTGCGCGAGCGCGAGCCGGTACGGTTGCGGGTCCGGTTTGTAGACGCCGGCCTGTTCGGCGGTCACAATCGCATCCCAGCGGATCGGGATCAGGTTGGCCGCCCGCGTGCCCAGGCGTGTGGAGCAATTGGTGACGATCGCGAGCTTGCAGTGCGGTTCGAGCGCTCGCAATGCGTCGATTGCGCCGGGCCAGGGCTTCAGTGTCAGCCAGTGCGCCTCGAGTGCGAGCGCGGCGGATTCCGGCAAGCCGACTTGCGCGGCGGCTTTGCGCACCAGTTGCTCATACGCGATGTAGCGGCCGCAGCCATAGGTCAGGCGCAGATAAGCGGCTCGCCATGCGCGGCCAGTCTGCTCGGAACCGGCTGCGTGGTTCCACGAGGTCCACGAATCGAGCAGGGCGGTGAGCAGGTCGAAGAGGACCGCTTTCGGAAACGCGGCAGGCACTGATTGCGCAATCATGATTTCACCGGCGCGGAACGATGAGCCGATTATAGAATTCAGTCAGCACTCGGGCGTTTAGCTAAGCTAACTCATAGATTCAGCGATACTGAATGCAGGTCGCAGTGCATCGCCGCGCATGGAGTCACATACTCAACGCCGCCACGGCGGCAGCGGCCTGAACCTGTTCTGCAAGTACTGCATGAAATGCCGCGTGCGCGCCGGCAGACCCGCGCGCTGATGCGTGAGCGCCATCACATTGGCGTCCGGAGTCTTCCATCCCGGCAGCAAACGCACCAGCCGCCCCTTCGCGATGTCATCGGCCACGTCCCATTCGGAGCGCAGGATCATGCCGCGGCCTTCGCAGGCCCACTGGCGGATCACGTCGCCGTCGTTGCAGCTCAGGCGGGCGGACACGCGCACGCTGCGGCGCGTGCGCCCCTTGCTGAACTGCCAGAGCGACACATCTTCGTTGTTCTCGCGCAGCACGATACAAGGCAGCCGGCTCAACGCGTCCGGCGACTCCGGCGCGCCCAGTCGTTTGAGCAGGGCAGGCGCCGCGCAGACGAAGCGGGCATTCGGCGCGATCGTGTAGCCGACCAGATTCGATAGCGGCAGCTCGCCGATATGCACGACGATATCGAATCGATCCATCGTCTCGGTCAAAGGCCGGTCCGATAGCGTGAGGGCGACGTCGATATCCGGGTTCTGTTGCTGGAAGTCGCCGATCACGGGCGCAAGGTGGCGTCGGCCGAATCCCAACGGCGCGTTGATTTTCAGCGTGCCGACGAGGCCGCTGCGGCGCATCTGCAAGTCTTCGAACAACGCGTCGAACTGCTCGACGAGTTCGGCGCCCCGTTCGCACAGCAGCATGCCTTCGTCGGTGAAGTGCAGGCGGCGCGCGCTGCGGTTCACCAGTTGCGCGCCCAGCTTCTTTTCCAGCTGCTGAAGGCGCTGTGTGATCGCCGACGGCGACAGCCCCAGTTTGCGCGCCGCGGCGATCAGGCTGCCACTTTCGCGGAGGGTCAACAGGAACCGGATATCGGCCGAATCGTTCATGTCAGCGACGTGTGAGTGCGGGAGTCTGGCAGCATAATGCGTTTGGCTGCGCTGTTCCATTGCCGCGCGCCGCGTGCCCGGCGCGAATGCGGCCCGGCATCGCAGGGTAAAGTGATGTTTCCGTAACGCAGCCGACAGCTTGAACCGCTAAAGTATCCGCCGCCATAGCGTGGCTCGGGCAGCGCCCGCTTTCCATCGAATCGTTGTCGCTTACATTTGAAGAGACGTCCCATGCCGTTGTCACAAGAGCCCTCAGGTGGTCTGTCAGGTGTCGCTGGCGAGTCAACCGCCAGGCCGAACGATGCTGCGCGCAAAAGTCCCCTGAAACAGGCGGTATTTCTGCATACCGGCTGGCGCAGCGCAGGAACCTGGGTCTGGTCGCGGCTGCGCGATCTCGACACGGTAACCGGTTTTTATGAACCGCTCAGCAACGTGCTCGCCGAACTGAGCCTCGCCGATGTCGCTGCGTCGCGTCCCACGCTGACCTCGGGCCATCCGCCGCTCGCCGCGCCGTACTTCGACGAGTACCGGCCGTTCCTTCAGAAAGACGCGCGCGGAGTCGCGGGCTACAGCAAGCGCTTTAGCGTCGATCGTTTTGCCAGCGTGCCGGACGCGGAATTCCCGGCGTTGCAGGCCTATTTGCGCAATCTATGCGAGCGCACGGTCGAACAGCACCGCGTGCCGGTGTTCAAGTTCTGTCGCTCATCGGGCCGCCTGCCTTGGTTGAAAGCCGCGTTTGCGCATGCAATGCACGTGGGCGTGCTGCGCAATCCCGCGTCGCAGTTCGCGTCGGGGTGGCTGCTCAGTCAGCAATGGAGCAATCCGTTTTTCGTCGCCGCGCCGTTTCGCGTGCTGGGTCTGAATCAGTCGGACCCGCTGGTCAGGCAGGCGCTCGACGTTTGCGGCGTGAGCTTGCTGCCGGTGGCGTCGATGTCGGACGACGCCTATGCGATGGCGTGCGAGCAATTTGCGCGTACGGCGGAGGGTAATAACGCGTATCGGGCATTCATCGCGTTGTGGATTCTGTGCGCGCTGCGGATCGCGGAAGGTGTCGATCTGCTGGTCGACATCGACAGGCTCGGGCAGTCGCGCGACTACGCGGCCGGCTTGGGCGCTGCGTTCGAGACGCTAAGCGGCTTGTCGCCCGACTTCGGCAGCGCCCGCGACCTGGTCGAAGAAACGCGGCGCAGCGCGCCGCGCATGGCCGGGATCGATGGACGCGCGATGCGCACCGTGCATTCCGCCGCGCTCAAATTCCTGAAGGCGCAGAGCGGTGTCGACGCGGGTCTCGTCGGTGTGGTCCGCGAGAAGATGGTACTGGCCAACGAACTGACCGAACAATGGCGCTGAGGGTGGCAGGTGGACGCGCCGCGCCGGCCGAGCGTGTGCAACATGCGCTTTATAACGCGCCGCTTGCGGTCACGGCCACCGCACGCGGCGTCACGCATGCGCGGTACTCTACGCAGCCGCCGACACGGCGGCCCGCAGCCCGAGCAGATAACTATCGACGCCGAAGCCGCAAATCTGTCCTTTGACGATCTCCGCGAACACCGATTGATGCCGGAACGCTTCCCGCGCATGAATGTTCGACATGTGGATCTCGACCACCGGCACCACCAGAATCGCCAGCGCATCGCGAATTCCGTAGCTGTAATGCGTCCATGCGCCGGCATTGATCAATACGCCGTCGACGTTATCGGTGAAAGCCTGGTGAATGCGCTCGCACATGTCGGCTTCACTGTTGGTCTGAAAACTCTCCACCTTGACGCCCAGTTCGTTGCCCAGCGCCTGGAGTTTGCTATCGATCTCGGCCAGCGTGATGGTGCCGTATTGCGCCGGATCGCGTTTGCCGAACATATTGTGGTTGATGCCGTGCAGCATCACGAACGTTTTCATTGAGCATCCCTGAAGAATGAATTGAACAGTGCAAGACTCATGGATTCAGTGAGCCGACGCGGTGGCAGGCATCGTGTCGACGACCGACCCCGCGTTGGCGGCTTCGACGATCGCCTCGGTGATACGCAGATTCTGCAAGCCGTCGCGGGCACTGACGAGCGGCTGGGCTTCGCGCCGAATCACGCGCCCGAAGTGTTCGAGTTGAAGCTTGAGCGGATCGTCGCGAGTCAGCGCCGCTACGCTCTCGTCGAACGGCTTCCACCACGAACGGTCCTCGGCTTTGGCATAGGTTTTCAGGCGCATCGTCGGCACCGAGAGCGAGCCGAACGTGCCCGCGATCACGTAGCAATCTTCGTCCGGATAGGTCGGGTAGGCCTTGTTTTCCTGCGACGTCTGCTCCCAGCTGCGCGCGCACGCGGCGGTGTCCGACACCATGAAGCTGCCGAGCGCGCCGTTTGCGAAACGCAGATTGATCGCCACCGTGTCCTCGACTGGAAAGCCGCGTGTCGCATGCGATGAAAAAGCCTGCACGGCGACGATATCGCCGCACAGCATGCGCAGGTTGTGCACCTCGTGAATCATGTTCAGCAGAATCGGCCCGCCGCCTGGCTTGCGCCGCCATTCGGCGTCGGCGAAATACTGGTCCGGTTTGAAAAACACCGCGCTGCCCATCACCGCGACCAGTTTGCCGAGCCGGCCCTCGTCGATCAGCTGCCGCGCGCGCGCCATGATCGGACTGTGCGCGCGGTGGTGGCCGATCAGCAAGGGCACGCCGCTGCGCTCCACTGCGGCGACGAGCGTTTCTGCTTCGTCGACGGTCGGCGCGATCGGCTTTTCGAGCAGTGCCGGCACGCCGGCCGCGAGGCAGGTCGACGCATGCTCCGCATGGAGCTGGTTCGGGGTCGCGAGGATCACGCCATCGGGGCGATCCCGTTCGAGCAGTTCGTCGAGCGTCCGGTAGATCGGCACGCCGGCCTCGGCGGCGAGCGCCTCGGCTGCCGGCGACGGGTCGACGATCGCCGACAGCGCGCACGTGCCGCTCTGTTGCGCGACGGCCATGTGAGCGCGGCCGATGTAGCCCGCGCCGGCTACGGCGATCCGGATTCTGTCCATGAAGCGTGTCCTCGTTAGCGGCGATGAGCGGCGTCAGTCAGTGCTTACGCGACGGCTTTTTTTGCCTGGGCCATCGTCTCGGCGCGCAGCGCTTCGTAGCTGTGCTTGTCGATCGGCACCGCGTTGGGTTGGCCCAGATCGCTCAGCTTGACGCGGTAGTTCTCGCGTGCGCTCCATGCCGTCACCGCCGCGATCACCGTGATGCCGAACGTGATCGCGCCGATGGTGAGCGGGATGTTGTTCGATCCGGGCGGCGCGACGTAGGCGAACAGCGCCGGCAGGAGCGCGGTGATCGTGGTGCCGATGTTCTGGCCGATCGCCATCGCGGAGACCCGCGAGCGGGTCGGGAACAGCTCCGGATAGAAGCTCGGGAAGATCGCGTTATAGCCCTGGTAGACGATGCCCCACATGAGGATCGACATGACGATCGCGAGCGGCACGTTCCTGATACTGATCGCGTAGAGGTAGCCGAACGACAGCAGCCCCGCGCCGAGTGCGCCGACGATGATCGGCAGACGCCGGCCGATGCGGTCCGACAGATTGCCCACGTACGGAATCACCAGCACCGCGACGATGTTGCCGATCACGGGAATCCACAGATAGACGCTCTTCGAAAAGCCGACGCCGTACGACGCCTGTACCGCATACGCCGCGCCGAAGATCGTGGCGACCACCGGAATCACATTCATCAGCGAGCAGCCGACCACGCGCAGCATATCCCCCCAGTTGTAGCGGAAGGCTTCGACGATCGGTGACTTCGGCACATCGCCGCTGGCGTCTTCCTTCTCGAACGCGGGCGTTTCGTGCACTTCGCGGCGAATGTAGTAGCCGGCGATCAGCACGACCGCGCTGAGCAGGAACGGAATGCGCCAGCCCCATGAGTTGAACGTGCTTTCATTCATGAAGTAGGCGAGCGGCAGGAACACGGCCGCGGCGAGAATCTGGCCGGCCTGCACGCCTTGCAGCGTGAAGCTCGCGTAATAGCCGCGTCGTCCGAATGGCGCGTGTTCGAGAATCATCGAACTCGCGCCCGAGATTTCACCGGCGACCGCGAAGCCCTGAATCAGACGCAGGATTACCAGCAGTGTCGGCGCGAGCAGCCCGACGGAATGGTAGGTGGGCAGAAAACCGACCGCCATCGTGGAGAAGCCCATCAGGAACATGCACACGAGCAACACGTTCTTGCGGCCGTGGGTGTCGCCCCAATGGCCGAGCACGACCGCGCCGATCGGCCGCGCGACGTAACCGACGCCATAGGTTGCGAGCGATGCGATGATCGCGATCCTCGGGTTGCCCGATGGAAAGAACAACTGCGGGAAGATAAGCGCGGCCGCCTGAGCGTAGATGAAGAAATCGTAGTACTCGAGCGCCGAGCCGATCCAGCCGCTGGCGGTTGCTTTGCGAGCCTGCGAGCGGTGCTCGTGGGTGCCCGCCGATGCGTTCGTTTCCATATCGTCTCCTGAACAGAAGTGTTTTCTATCAGCTTTCTATGGCCGACTCATTTGCGTACTGAAACCAAAACTATGCAAGCCAGGACTTTCCTGGACTGGCGCGACCTGCGGTGACCTTCAGTGACCTGCGGTGACCTTCAGTGACCTTCAGTGACTTTCGGTGACCTTCAGTGACACGAGGCGGGCGGTCCGTCGGGTTGCCGCAATGCGGCATCCACTTCAAACGCAGGTCGGCGCCCAGGGTTAACTAGCATCCCAGTGTCCCGGACATCCCACCAGGTCTGCCCTGGCTTGCCCGAGCCATTCGTTACAGCTAGGGTAATGTGCTTCCGCACCGACACAATGCGACCAGATGGAAAATCAGAATGCGCTCACAGCCAGCAATGAATCTTTCCTGCGCGATCTCCAGTTGTTCTGCAACATCGCGCGGCGCGGCAGCTTCGTTGCGGCGTCGACCGAAATGGGTTTGTCCCCCTCGCATGTGAGCAAGCGGATCGCGATGCTCGAGGCCGGTCTCGGCGTCAAGCTGTTTCAGCGCACCACGCGCCGCGTCAGCGTGACGAGCGACGGCGAAGCCGCCTTGCAATGGGCGCAGAAAATACTGGACGACGTGCAGGGCATGGCCGACGCGTTCGCCGACCGTCGCACGGAGCTGCGCGGTTTGCTGCGCATCAGCACGAGTCTGCGGCTCGGGCGCAAACACGTGTCGCCGATTCTCGCGATGCTGCGCGAGCGTCATCCGAATCTCGAGATCTGGTTGGAGTTGTTGGACCGGCGCGCGGATCTGGTCGGCGAGAACTTCGACATCGACGTACGCGTGGGCGAAGTGCAGGAGCCGCATCTGATCGCGCACAAGATGGTGGAGAGCACGCGGATTCTCTGCGCGTCGCCGGCCTACCTCGAACGGCGTGGCGTGCCGGCCGATCTGAGCGACCTGACGCAGCACGACTGCCTGTTGTTTCGCGGACGCGACGATCGCTTCGGCGTCTGGCGGCTGAGCGGGCCGAATGGCGAAAAGAGCGTGAAGGTGACCGGCACGGTCGCGTCGAATCTGAGCGACATCGTCGTGCAGTGGGCCAAGGACGGTTACGGGGTGGTGATGGTGTCGATCTGGGACGTGGCCGAAAGCCTGCGCGCCGGCGAACTGGTGCGGGTGTTGCCCGACTATCATCAGTCCGCCGATGTGTGGGCGGTGACGGCGGAACGGCTGTCGTCGTCGGCGCGAATCCAGGTCTGCATCGAGTTCCTCAGGGAGCAGTTGACATGCGGGCGGTATGCGCTGGTGACGCGGGGCGTGGGTGGGTTTTGAGCGGACGTCGCCTCGACACCCACGCTCCAATACAGTTGCCACGCAGAAAACAATACAGTGAGGCGCGGTTCTGTTGCGCTGTATCGGGAATATGACGGGCACCGTCGATACAGTTGGGCGAGTCCCGATTGAGCCCGGCCGGCAAGCGGAGCGCCGCTCGCAGGCCGTCCGACATGGTCCGATCTTTTTTGCCCGCGCCCGGTGGCGATGCACCGCGGCCTTCTCCGAACACGAGGTAAGTCATGAACGCAGTGAACGAACAAGCGAAGCTGTCGGTGCAGCAGTTGGGCCATTACATCGGCGGCGCCACGGTCGCGCCGACGAGCGGCCGCTTCAAGGACGTCTTCAACCCGGCGACCGGCGAAGTGACCGGCTCCGTGGCGATGGCATCGGTCGAGGAAGTGGATGCGGCCGTCAACGCAGCGAGAGCCGCGTTTCCCGCATGGAGCGAGACCGCGCCGCTCAAGCGCGCGCGCATTCTGTTCAAGTTCAAGGAGTTGCTGAACCAGCATCACGACGAACTCGCGATGCTGATCACGCGCGAACACGGCAAGGTGTTCACGGACGCGCAAGGCGAGGTGGTGCGCGGCATCGAAGTGGTCGAGTTCGCGTGCGGCATACCGAACCTGTTGAAGACCGATTTCACCGACCAGATCGGCGGCGGCATCGACAACTGGAACCTGCGCCAGCCGCTCGGTGTGGTCGCCGGCATCACGCCGTTCAATTTCCCGGTGATGGTGCCGATGTGGATGTTCCCGGTCGCGCTCGCCTGTGGCAATACGTTCGTGCTGAAACCGTCGGAGCGCGATCCTTCGGCGTCGCTGCGGATCGCTGAGTTGCTGAAGGAAGCCGGACTGCCTGACGGCGTGTTCAACGTCGTGAATGGCGACAAGGTGGCCGTGGATGCGCTGATCGAACACCCCGACGTCGCAGCGTTGTCGTTCGTGGGCTCCACGCCGATCGCCGAATACATTCACACGGAGGCATCGAAGCACGGCAAGCGTGTGCAGGCGTTGGGCGGCGCGAAGAATCATCTGGTGGTGATGCCGGATGCCGATCTCGACCAGGCGGTCGATGCATTGATCGGCGCGGCCTACGGTTCGGCGGGCGAACGTTGCATGGCGATCTCGGTGGCGGTGGCGGTCGGCAATGTCGCCGATCAGCTGATCGACAGGCTGGTGCCGCGCGTCAAGGCGCTCGTCATCAAGAACGGCGAGCATCTCGACGCCGAGATGGGACCGTTGGTTACCGCCGAACATAAGGCCAAGGTGGCAGGCTATATCGCGTCGGGCGAGGCGGAAGGCGCGAAGCTGATCGTCGATGGCCGCGCGCACCCGGTGGCGGGCGAAGCGGGCTTCTTCGTCGGCGGTACGCTGTTCGACCATGTCGGCACGCAGATGAAGATCTACAAGGAAGAGATCTTCGGCCCGGTGCTCGCGGTGGTGCGCGTGCCCGACTTCGCGAGCGCCGTCCAGTTGATCAACGCGCACGAGTTCGGCAACGGCGTGTCGCTCTTCACTTCCGATGGCGGGGTCGCGCGCGCGTTCGGGCGGCAGATCCAGGTGGGCATGGTCGGCATCAACGTGCCGATTCCGGTGCCGATGGCATGGCACTCGTTCGGCGGCTGGAAGCGTTCGCTGTTCGGCGATCACCATGCATACGGCGAAGAGGGCGTGCGCTTCTATACGCGCTACAAGAGCATCATGCAGCGCTGGCCGGACAGCATCGCGAAGGGCGCCGAGTTCACGATGCCGGTGGCGAAGTAAGTCAGCGCGGCAGCACTGCCGCCGCCGTTGCAAATGAAAAGCCGCGCCTGAATTTCAGGCGCGGCTTTTTTGTCGCGGCGGTAAAGGTGCTCCGACGTTCAGACGCTTGATGAAGTGTCTTCTTCCGCTTCATTCAACGCGGCGTTGCGGACCGCGGCAACGGGACCGACGTAGGACGTAGCCGCAGACGAAGTAGCGGCAGCCGGCCGTGGGTCGTCGATGCTGTAACGCAGCCGTCGACCCTCGACATACACGCGCAACTGGCGGTATTTCATCAGATAAAGCAAGCCGACCAGCGCCGCCGCGAAGCCCGATGCGGCGCCCACGCCGAGCGCCCAGCGCGGGCCGAACCGGTCCGCCACCCAGCCGACCACGGGCGCGCCGAGCGGCGTGCCGCCCAGCGCGATTGCCAGCAGGATCGCGATCACGCGGCCGCGCATCGCGGGTTCGGTCGAGAGTTGCACGAGGCTGTTGGTGGACGTGGTGAAGGTTTGCGTACATACACCGATCACCACGAGCATCATGCCGAACAGCAGGTAGTTCGGCATCACCGCCGCCAGCGCGCAACCCACGCCGAAGATCGCTGCCGCGCCGAGCAGCAGCGCCATCCGGGGTCTCGCGCGGCGCGCGGCGAGCAACGCGCCCGTCACCGAGCCGATCGCCATCGTCGAACTCAACACGCCGTACTGACTTGCGCCCGCATGAAACGCAGTGACCGACATCGTCGAGATGAAGATCGGGAAGTTCAGTCCGAACGTGCCGATCAGGAACAGCATCAGCAGTGCCGCCTTCAGATCGGGACGCGTCCACACATACTTGAAGCCTTCCACGAAGCTGCCGCGTTGGCGTATGGCGCGGGGCTTCTGATGCAATTCGCCGAGCCGCAGCATGCGCAGCGAACCGAGCACGGCGACGAACGAAAGCGCGTTGATCAGAAACACCCAGCCGGTGCCCACCGACGCGATCAGCAGGCCCGCCACCGCGGGCCCGATCATGCGCGCGGCGTTGAACGAGGTGGAATTCAGCCCGACCGCGTTTGCCAGATCGTGTTCGCCGACCAGATCGGACACGAAGGTCTGGCGCGTGGGGGAATCGAAAGCGGTGACGCAGCCGAGTAGTCCCGCGAATACATAGACCTGCCAGAGCTGCACGAGTCCGGTCACGGTGAGAAGACCGAGGGCCAGCGCCAGCGAGCCCATTGCCGCCTGTGTGGCGAACAGCAGCTTGCGCCGGTCGAAGTGATCGGCCGCATAGCCGGTGAGCGGCAGCAACAGCATTTGCGGACCGAATTGCAGCGACATCACGATACCCACGGCGGTCGCATTGTGACGCGTCAGCTCCGTCAGTACGAGCCAGTCTTGCGCCGTGCGCTGCATCCACGTACCGACGTTGGAGACGATCGCGCCGCTCGCCCAGACCCGGTAGTTGAAGTTTCGCAGCGAACGGAATGTGGCTGTCACCGGAAGATTCCCCTTTGAAGCGAGCGCGCCGCGTGTGAACCCATGCGCCCGCTCGTGCGCATCGTTATGCGCGCGTGCTTTCGAGCAGATCGAGCACTTCCTGCGTCGTGCCGGTTTCGCCGAGGCGCGGGAAGATGCGCGTGATGCTGTTGGTGTGCGCGTCCGCATTCAGGTCGGTCATCGAGTCGACGACGAGCGTGACGTTCAGTCCGAGTTCGCTTGCGTAACGTGCGGTGGATTCGACGCCGATGCTGGTTGCAATGCCCGCCAGCACCACCTGCGTGACGCCTTGCTCGCGCAGATACGCTTCGAGATCCGTATTCGTGAACGCGCCCCAGGTACGCTTGGTGACCAGATGGTCCGACGGCTGCTGCTTCAGTTCGGGCAGGAGGTCCGCGAAGCCGGCGGGGAAGTCGCCGGTGTGGCGGCCCTGGTCCGTGCGGCCCGGTGCGCCCGCGGCGACGTTGACGAGCACCACGGGCAGCCCGTGGCGACGGAACGCGTCGAGCAGCGTGACCGAGCGTTGGACGATTTCGCTCGACGGATGAACGGTGGGCAGCGCGACGATGCCGCGCTGCAAATCGATGACGACCAGCGCGGTCTTTGCATCGAGAGTGGTGAGTGCCATGGTGTGCTCCTGCGAGTTACGAGTCGATCAGGCGTTTGAGCAAGTCGACGCCAATTGCGAGCTGTTTCTGCTCGGCCGCCGAAAAGCGGGTCTGAATGGTGCGAAATAGCCAGTCTTCGCGCGCGGTTCGGCTCGCCTTGATCTTTCTGCGGAAGGCTGGGGTGAGGGAGAGAACCGTCTGCCGGCCGTCGTTCGGGTCGGGTGCGCCGCTGACGAATCCGGCGGCTTTCAGAGCCGAAAGCGTTTCGCCCATGGACTGCGGGCGCATGCCCTGAGCGCGGGCGAGCGACGTGACCGTGGCCGGACCTTCGCGCTCCAGCAGAGCGAGAACCTGCATCTGCGAAGGCGTGAAGTCGCCCACGTTGGACTCTTCGCGCAGACGGCGGCGCAGCTTGACGCCCAACACACGCAGATCTTCCGCCAATGCGTGGAGCGCATCGGCTGCGGCCGGGGTGTCGTTCTTGCTCATGCGATGACTGGATACGAAGGCTACCTGTGAAGGTTACCTTCATATCTGTGCGGGGTCAAGCTGACCACGCCGGTATGGTCATCGCGCCCCGGACAGCGAGTGGAGGATGCCGGCGCTTTCAGTCCGCGCGCGGGCGCCGCTGGTACAGGCGCCACAGCGCGCCGCACAGCAGCATCGCGCCGCCGAGCAGGATGCCCAGCAGCACGAGCGAACTCATGTGCTCGCGCACGACCGGCACATTGCCGAACAGGAAGCCGGCGGTCATCAGCGACACGACCCACAGCGCCGCACCGGCGCTGACCAGCCACACATAACGCGAGAACGTCATGCGCGAGACGCCCGCGACGAACGGCGCGAACGTGCGCACCACGGCGATGTACGGCGACAGCAGAAAGGTCAGGCCGCCGCGCGCCTCGCTGAACGCGTGCGCTTTACGCAGCGCATGCTTGTTCAGCCAGCGATAGTCGCCGGTATAGACTTTTTCGCCGACCGCGCGGCCGAGCCCATAACCGACTATGCTGCCGGTCACCGTCGCGACGAACAGCACGGGCGCCACGATCCACGCATTCAGCGCGCCGGTGGCCGCGAGTGCGCCGCAAATGAAGATCAGCGGATCGCCGGGCAGGAAGAACAGCGGCAGAAACCCATACTCGACGAACACGACGACAAACAGCAGCGCGTACACGCCGGTGCCGAATTGTTCGATCAGGGTGATCAGGTGCTGATCGAGGTGCAGGGCGATCTGGAATAGATTCAGGAGGTCCATGTTTGGCCGAGGGGCGATCCGATGTCTGGAGTGTAGTCCTGTAGGCGCGCGCGCAGTGGCTTTATGCCTGTTTCGCGCTTGTCGCACTTGTCTATTCGTCGGCCGGGATGCCAATATCGGGGAATGTCTTCGGCCAATGGCGGCCAGCACACGGCCGCCGCCAGTCAGCGCGCAACCAGGACCCCATGCAACACACAGCCACTGTTACCTTCCGTTTTGCGTTGGCGCACGAAGCGGACGCGATTCGTGCGATCGAATTCGAAGCAGGCCAGCGTTTCGTCAGCGTAGGCATGGCCGGCATTGCCGATGCTCCGCCGATGGCGCGAGATCTCGTCGAGCGTAAGATCGCCGCGCGCGAGATCATGGTCGCCGTGGACGCCGATGCCACGTGCGCCGGCTTCGTGATGTTCGAGCCGCAGCCCGCGCGCATCTATGTTCAGGAACTCGACGTGCTGACTTCGCATGCGGGACGGCGCATCGGCGCGGCGCTGATCGAACAGGTCGCGCAACTCGCGCGCGCGCGGCAACTGCCGCAGCTCATCCTGTCGACGTATCGCGATGTGCCGTGGAATGCGCCGTATTACCGGCGGCTTGGGTTTCGCGATATCGCGCAAGCCGAACTCGACGCGGAGCTGATCGCTCGGCGCGACGCGCATATCGCGCGAGGACTCGACGAATCGAAGCGCGTTTTCATGCGGCGTGATCTTGAATGACGTGCGGGTTTTTCGGCATGCAAAAGAAAACGCGGCGGACGTGACCGACATATCGTTCAGTCACACCCGCCGCGTGTTTTACAGCGCATTCACCGCTAGCGACCGCTGTTCATGCGCCGTCTCGATGCGTCGCCGCATTGCCGCATTGTCCGGCAGCGCGCCTGCTTATTCGACCGTTTCCAGCGTCGGATAGTCGACGTAGCCGGTTTCGCCGCGCGCATAGTAAGTCGCCGGATTCGGCTTGTTCAGTGGCGCATTCGTCGCGAAGCGGCGCACCAGATCCGGATTCGCGATGAACAGCTGACCCCATGCCACCGCGTCCGCTTCACCCGCGTCGAGCACCTGTTGCGCGGTTTCCCTGGTGAATTTTTCGTTCGCGATGTACGGGCCGCCGAATGCTTTCTTCAGTTGCGGACCGAGGCGATCGTCGCCGAGCGATTCGCGTGCGGCGATGAATGCGATCTTGCGCTTGCCGAGTTCGCGGGCCACATAGCCGAACGTGCCGGCCGGGTCCGAATCGCCCATGGCATGCGAGTCGCGGCGCGGTGCGAGATGCACGCCGACACGGTTCGCGCCCCACACGTCGATACAGGCGTCGGTGATTTCGAGCAGCAGACGCGCGCGGTTTTCGATCGGGCCGCCGTACGCATCGGTGCGCGTGTTGGTGCTGTCCTGCAGGAACTGATCAAGCAGATAGCCGTTCGCGCCGTGCACTTCGACACCGTCGAAACCTGCGGCCTTCGCGTTTTCCGCGCCTTTGCGGAACGCTTCGACCACGCCGGCGATTTCTTCGAGTTCCAGCGCACGCGGCGTCACGTACGGACGTTCCGGACGCACCAGGCTCACGTGGCCCTTTGCCGCGATCGCGCTCGGCGCGACCGGCAATTCGCCGTTCAGGAACAGCGGGTCCGAAATGCGGCCGACGTGCCAAAGCTGCAGGAAGATCTTGCCACCGGCTGCGTGTACGGCGTTCGTGACGAGCTTCCAGCCTTCGACCTGCTCCTGCGACCAGATGCCCGGCGTTTCCGCATAACCGACACCTTGCGGCGTGACCGAAGTGGCTTCGCTGATGATCAGACCGGCCGTTGCACGCTCAGCGTAATAGCGCGCCATCAGCGCGTTCGGCACGCGGATTTCTTCGGCGCGCTGACGCGTCAGCGGCGCCATGATGATGCGGTTCGACAACGTGATGTCACCAATTTGGAGCGGATCGAAAAGAGTCGGCATAAGTGTTCACCTTTGGCGGCGGGCGCGGCCCGAGCCTGAAAAAAATGCGTGATGAAAGAAGCGCGGCGACGCGAATGACGCGTTCAGAGCCTTGCGTTCATATGTTCGAGGAACGCCTGGATGACGGGCTCGTTGCGTTTGAAAAACACCCATTGGCCGACCCGCTTCGACGTGACGAGCCCCGCGCGCTGCAATGCCGCGAGGTGCGCCGACACGGTGGACTGCGACAGCCCGCAGCGCGCGTCGATCTTGCCCGCGCAGACGCCGTAATCGAGCGGCAACTCCTGATCGGCAAAATGCGCGTGCGGTTCCCGCAGCCAGCCGAGAATCTCCCGGCGGACCGGGTTGGCAAGCGCTTTGTGAATCGCGTCGATATCGGGCTTCATTGGGTTGGCTTCAAGGTATTCCACAACAGGCAGGCGGGACGCCGGCTGGCGTCGACGCATCTGCATCGCTACAGAACGAATCATATATCGGAATTAGACGATATGCGCGAAGGCACTACTGGCAATGGGGGTGATAGGTGTCGGCGCACAATATAGTTTGTACTTTTTTGTTTGGCACAGAAATGCACAAAAGAGATTGTGTTTCTTGTTTTGCATCATGGAAAATAGGATGCAACGTACTGATTCGTATAGGATTTTGTTGTCAATCTAATATCTCTTGCAAGATGAGAGTTGTGGCCGCATATGCTAGCTAGATTTATTTATAAACTTCGGATTACTGAATGTATGTTTGCACTTCTCCGGCGGCGCAAAGGGCTCCGTTAATCTTTCGATTTGCTTTCGATGTTGGGCAATGCTGCATGCGTCGGCCGTCTCGTCGACTTCTCGGTCGAACTGGAAAGACGGCGTTCTTTCATGAGCCGCTAAGACGGAGGCGAACAGGCGTATCTGCGATGAACGTCAGTCGAGCGGTGCCTGCGAATATTGAGTTGTTCAATCGAAGGGGCCTGCAAATCGGCCATAGCGGTCGTTGGTCCCTCAACGTGTCAGCGGCTGGTATAGGTACTCCTGCTGACGATAGTCGGCCAGTCGGGGCGAACGACAGCGTTGACTGTCATCAAGCGGCAATCGATGCGCACCTGATCGAGTCAGCATCACGCTTGCCCGCTACTGGTGGCGATACCGTGGATAGCATCCATACAGCCAGTAGTGACAGGTGGACGGGTGTGAGACAAAGTCAACGCTGCGACGGTCGACAACCCGAATCTCGTATGCATCTTGCATTGCCAGTTGCTCCTTGCGTCAGCGGCCGGTTGACGACCGTGACGGATTAATTGACGGTGCAAGCTTGGTCGCACCCACGTCGGGCGGTATGATTTCGGCCTAAGGAAGGATCGAGCAAGCGAAATCTAAAACTCTCTAAAACTAGATATGAAGTCCAGAAGTGGACCGGATGGCGTGCATATCTTCGATAGGCGCACAGGTCTAAATATCCTGTTCGATGAGGTTTCTGTCGACCAGCCAAAGTGGGCGACCGCTCCGCGCCAGGTCTCAGTCGCGCTCACAAACCTCTGTGATCTCAATTGCAGCTATTGCTACGCACCAAAACATCGAGCTGCTTTGGCGACGGAGAAGGTTTTAAGCTGGCTGGAGGAACTCGACTCTGAGGGATGCCTCGGCGTAGGATTCGGCGGCGGCGAGCCAACTCTGCATCCAGATTTTCCGGAAACACCTACGACAACATCAGGGACTTGGTCTTTGATATCGCAAAGGAACTGCGCGACTTGGATTTGCACGATCTGCGGACCAAGCTGGTGACACGAATGGATTCTGAACGAGACAAGCTGTCTGCACTGGCCAACGTGTCGTACGACAATGTGAAGCGTCAGAACCTGCTTCATATTTTGGCGCGGCTTGCGGACTATCTTGAAAAAGCGGTGGACCAGACTAGTAAGGTTGGCTTCGCCGACTTTGTCGATCGAACGCGGGATTCGCGCACATTCGATGTTGAACACATGATTGCTCACAATATGGCAGAAGCGAATTCGGACATAACGACAGCGGGAGGGCAGCCGTTCGGCTCCTCGTCTGAGTTCGCCGCTGCGCGGAATGGCGTTGGTGGATTGATCCTCTTGCCGCGCGGGCGAAATAGGTCGATGCGGGCGATGGCTTACAGTGAGAAACTTCAGCGCTACTCCAATGAAAACATCTTGGCTCAAACGCTTACGGCTTCGTTCTATTTGAATCAGCCGAATTGGGCGCGGTTCTCTGCAGAGACTGGGATCACTTCGCAAGCAGAGCCGTCTGCTGATGCGGCGGCTCTTAGGCGCCGGGCGGAGTTTTATCTGGCCGTAGCGAGCAAGATTTGGTCGAAGGAGAACCTCGAACGGCTGTTTCAATAGCCCGCGCGCTGGTTCGTCGCTGGCATGTCGCTTTGTGGCGTGCCGGGGCCACAGCAATGGATAGCCCACTGACGCGGGCTATCCATTGCTAGGTTTTGCCGGCATTGTCTAGGGCGTTGGAGCAAAGTGCGAAGCGATACCAGAATCTTTGGCCACAATTCCGGTGGGTAGTACTGGGTCGAACCGGTGACCCCTGTCGCGTAAAGGACCGGATGCAGTTGGCGCAAAGGTGCCCAGTCAATGGCTGCTGTAGTGTCAGGGGAACCGCCGTTGCTGCCGACTTATGTCCAAGGACGGAAACGGAGCGAGAGTATGCATCGGCTGACAGCGAACGCGACATTCGCGGTTGTGGAGATCCGAATGGCAGGAAGGCGCCCTGAAGCTGCCTCATAAAATCTTGAGGCCTAATGTCGGCAACATGGCCGATGAGCCGCCAAAGCGGCAACGCAGGGAAACTGCAAACCAACGACGATTTGCCTTGAACGCGGAGGCGGGCAGGCAATTTCGTCTTAATCATCGGTGGCTACTTTGGTTGCGGGAAACTCCCCTCGACAAACGCACGCGCCTCGGCCTGTCCGGTGCGCGCATAGGCGGCCGTCGTCTGTACCGAGGCGTGCCCCAGCAGCGCCTGGGCGACCGGTAACGGCACGCCATGGTCGACCACCAGCGTGCGGGCATAGCCGTGACGCAGCCAGTGCGTGGAGGCCGTTTCCAGGGCCGCGCGCATCGCTGTGTCCTCCATCGGCACGCGTGTCGCAGCCAGTGCGAATAATGCCCGGACCTCGTCGTAGAGGCCGCTTGGCCCCAGCGCCCGGCCGCGCTCACTGTGGATCAGCGGCAGGCGTTCGCCCGGGTCAGGATCGGCCGGTAGTCCGACGGCACGCCGGTACCCACGCAACGCAGGCAGACACGCGGTGGGCAGCGGGATCGCGCGACGTCTGTTTCCCTTGCCCAGTACGTGCAGGGTCCACTGGCGGGCCCCGTCGACTTCAACATGCGGCAGCGCCAGTGCCTCATCCCAGACCAGCTCCGCGAGCCGCACGCCGGCGAAGCGGTAGAGCGCCCAGATCGCGCCGCGCCGCGTCCAGACGGTGGACGGGACATCCGCCGGCGCGTCACCGGTGGCGATGGCATCGCAGTGCGCGAGTGCGGCGGCCGGCAGGAACCGCGCCGGCGTCCACGTCATCCGCGCGCGTCGGCCAGCCGCCAGCCCCTCGGCCGGATTGACCGTCAGATAGCCGGTGCGGTGCCACCACGCGAACAGGCTCGAGACCGCGGCCAGCGCGCGTGAGACGGTTGCAGGCGCTGCACGTCGGACGTTCCCTGCGGTGTCGCCATGCGGTGCTTGCAGGGCTTCGCGCCAGGCCATCAGGTCCTGCCGCGTGAGGTCGGAGAAGGGGCCGAGCCCCTCGCGTGCGCACCAGGCCGCGAGCCGCCGCAGTTCCGTCACATAGGCGCGCAGCGTGTGCGGGGAGTGCGACGCGCGTTCGCGCAGGAACAGTTTGGCCGCCTGCGCGTCGTCGGCGACCCCCAGCGTGTTGGTGAGCGGCACCGGATTCGCGAAGCGTCCGGCGCGCGCGAGCCACGCCGGTTCCACCCCGGCGGGCAGCGGCGCGAGGTCCGGGTTCACGGGCCCGGCGCGCGTGGCGGGTGCGCCTTCGTGCGCCCCGTCTGGCGCTGCGGCACGGAAGCGCCGGCGGTGCTGCCGCAGGGTGCGCTCGAGCACCGTCGACGCGGACGGCGCCGCCGCTTCCGGCACGACGCGCAGCCGCCCGCGCTCCCAGTACTCGATGGCGGTGTCCTGCTCGAGCAGCAGCGCGAACACGGCGGGGTGCTCGCGCTTCGCGTCGGACAGGGACGGGCAGCCGCGCTTGAGCGTCGCGAGCGTCCAGCGGGTATAGAGCGGGTGCCCGAGCGCGTGGGCCAGGTAGCCGAGCGCCGTGTCGACGGAGTCAGGCAGACGCTGCGGCGGCCGGCAGCCGGTGTCGAGCCAGTCGGACGGGTTCATCGCGCTTTCCTCCCTGAGGCCGGCGTCTGGCCGGCGCGCACGTCAGGGCGGCCGGAGCGGCGGGTGGCAGCGGCGGCTCCTTTCGCGGTCGCGGTGCCCACCAGCGCGAGCGTCTGGCGTTGCTGTTCGATCACTGTCAAGAGCGCGGCCGCTTCGGCCGCGGCCTGCTGGTGTGCGTTGCGCTGTTCCGCCAGTTCGGTCAGCAGTCGCTCGCGCAGGGCCTCCAGCGCGCCCACGCGCTCGGCCGCACGGGCGATGTCGGCCTCGAGGCGGTGCCGCTCAGTGTGGAACGTCTCGCGCTGGTGCGCGGTTTCCCGCAGCAGCTGTCTGGAGAGGCCTTCGTAGCGGGCACGCTCGGCCGTGAACTGCGCGGCATGGTGGCGTGCCGCATCAGCGGCCGCCGTCGCCACGGTTTCAAGCTGTGTTTCCAGTCGCTTCAGGGTGTCTTCGTGGGCGGCGGTGCGGGTCGCGCCCGCCTGGCATTCCGCACGGGCGAGCGTGAGTTCCGCGTCCCGCGCGCCGAGCTGGGCCCGCACGTCGGCCAGTTCGGCGCGGAGCAGTTCGACCCGCAGTTCTTCGTTGCGCAGCGCATCGAGCGCCGCCTGCGCCGTCGCTTCGGTCTCGTGCCGCAGCCGCACGATGCCGTCCAGTTGCGTGGCGACGGCCGTTTCCCACAGCGTGCGCATCTGTGCGGCGACCTCGGGCGGTACGTTCGGCACGGCGAAGCCGGTCAATCCCGCCTGCACGATCTCCGCCTCGATGACATTGAGGTGGCGTGACAGGGTGGCGGGGTCGCCGGCCCCGAGGCGCGCGCGCAGCTTGCGGACGGAAACAATCTTGCGGAAGCGGGCGTCGGACGCCGGCGCGGTGTCGCCGGCCTCGGCCAGCATCGCGAGCACGGTCGTGCGGATCGCATCGGGGGTGACAGCGGCGGGGCGGGCCATGATGGTACTCCAGCGCGCCGGGGCGACGGACAGGTCCGTTGCACGGGGCGCAGGGCGGGCTTTCCAGTGTGGATTACGCACAGCCCTAACGCAAGACAACCCGATTTCGCGCGATTAAAAAGAGGGCTGCCGCGATAAACGCCCTTATCACGGCGAACCGGGACTTAAAGCCGGCGCCCAGGCAAAGGCTGCCGCCATCAGAAAATCCGAGACGGCATGGAGAAACGGCAGCCCGATCGCGACGAAGTCCGGCGTACCCACGATCACCGCTCGCACCGCAGCGTGGGGCAAATCGACCTAAAATAAGAAGCGTGAAAGCAGCAACGAGAGAAAATACGGCAATAGAAGAGATCTCATCGAGCGTAGAGACCGCGATGTGGCAACGGTCGTCATATTCTACGCGCGGCATGGAGCAGACGGAGCGGAACAGGATCAGTAACCCAAGCTGGGGCGAGGTCGATTCATCTCAACCTTTCCAGGTGTCCAGAAAATCAAGCAATAGGGTGTTGACCCGTTCTGGCCGCTCTTCTTGCGGTAGATGCCCGCACTGTGCAATGGGCTCCGCGCGCGCAGATGAGTGGCCATTCCCTCCCAAACCGCTTTCATGTCAAACATTCCACCTACCGCATAGAAATCTTCGCCCCAGATGGCCATGGTCGGGCAAGCGATTTTAGTATCCGCGTCGGCGAGATCCTGGTTGATATCCTCGGCATTCGCCCGATAGTCGGACATCGCTCCGCGCACGGCGCCCGGATGCTTGTAGGCCCTGACATAGGTGTCGAAGTCGGTGCTTCGATCGCGTGCGGGTTGTAGCACCAATCGGCGAAGAAATGATGAGGCCACTCCGCTTCCTTACCATTGATCAAAGTCTCCAGCAGGTCCGGGACGAGATGAAACAGAAAGAACCAGTAAGCACGTGCAGTCTGCGCGTTCATGTTCTGCGCAACGACGCCAGGGCAGTCGCGAAGCGCTTTCGTCGTCTTGAAGGTGACTTGGGCGATGGCGATGGGCGCGATGGGGGCGTTGCTGTTTCGTTGGAGTTCGGCGTCACGATGGTGCTTCTGTCAACGCGCAGAGCTCTCGAAATCGCGCAACCCCACTAAAGTTTTGCAGAGTACCAGATGATCAATCTCGGAGTGAGCGCGCAACGCCAGACGTTTGATGCATCGCCTGACATGCCTCTCCTTCGGGTAATACGCGACCTTGCCGGTTCAGTACTACAGCCCTAACGAATTACGGCGGTGCATGTTGATCGGCGCTTCCCTAGATATGCCTCGGACAACATAGTCGCCCCTTCAGAACCGCACGGAGCCAGCGCCAGCGAGTGATAGGAAGAAGTTCGAGAGTTATCGAACTCCCAGAAACAATATCGATCTGATTTTCTTTCTGGGAGTTTGCGAGCCACGCCGATGAGCACACCGGTTTTTTTCGCAGCCGTTTGGACGCAATGATTGATCTTCGTCATCCGCTCGCGGTGCTGGCCACACGAATTCCGTGGGCTTCCATCGAAGCAGCGCTGGCGCCGGTGTTTGAGCGGCGTGCTCGCGAGGGCCGCCTCAGTGAAGACGTCGATCTGTTCGGTGTTGTGCCGTAGCTAGCGGGTATGGGCGTGAGCTCGGCCGGGCGTCCTCGGTTGCCGTCTCGCCTAATGGTCGGTCTGCTCTACCTGAAGCACGCGTATAACGAGAGCGACGAGTCGGTGTGCGAGCGTTGGGCTGAGAACAACTATTGGCAGTACTTTTTCGGCGAAGAGTACTTTCAACCGCGTCCGCCGTGCGATCCGACCAACCTGGTACGTTTTCGTCAAGCATTGGGCGAAGCGGGCGTCGAAGAATTGCTGGCGACGACGATCGCGGCTGCGGTGCAGATGAAGGCCGTTGCACCGGTCGAATTAGAGCGCGTGATCGTCGATACGACGGTACAGGAGAAGGCGATTGCGTAGTCGTCTGCTGGAGGTGGCACGGGCCAAACTCGTGCAGTTGGCGCAACATGCCGGCCTGGCACTGAAGCAGACATGTGAACGCGAAGGCAAAAGCCTACGTCGTCGGGCCGGTGGCTATGCGCATGCCAAACAATTCAAGCGCCTGCGCCGCGTGCTCAAACGCCAGCGCACTGTGCTGGGACGGTTGCTGCGCGACATCGAGCGTAAATTGCCGGGCGCCACGTGTGAACGAAAGGCCCAGCTGCGCGTCTGGCTTGAGCGAGCCTGGCGCATCTGCCGTCAGCGGCCCAAGGATAAGGGCAAGCTCTCCGCGCTACACGCTCCGGAAGTCGAATGCATCGGTAAGGGAAAAGCCCGACAGCCGTACGAGTTCGGTGTCAAGGTCAGTCTCGCGATTACGGAGAAGCAAGGGTTGATCATCGGTGCGCGGGCATTCCCCGGCAACTCTTACGATGGGCGCACGCTGGCCGAGCAACTCGAACAGAGTTCCATTCTGTTGCAGGACCTGCCCGGTACACCGAAGCCGAAGACCGTGTTGGTCGATCTCGAGTTTCGCGGCGTCGACCCCGAGGTATCGTCAGTAGACCTGATTCATCGTGGCAAGCACAAGACGCTGACCAGCACGCAGCGACGCTGGCTCAAGCGACGGCAGGCGATCGAACCGATCATCGGCCATGTGAAGCACGACCACGGGATGCAGCGTTGCCGGCTCAAAGGGCAAACTGGCGATGCGCTACACGCGGTGCTGTGTGCTGCTGGCTACAACCTGCGCTGGTTGCTGTGCGCAATCGTCCGCCTGGGCTGAGGCCTGTATTTTTTATCCTCGCGTGGCTGCATTGGCGCGTCAATGTCACGTCGCATCCATTGCCTCTGCATCGCGATCACTTCCGACCGGCGGACTTCTCCTCACCCGACAGACCGCACCCTCGGCTTCGCTCGTCACGCAAAAATGAATTTTGCAGGTCCGACTACATAAACATGCAATGTCTCGGCCGACCAGAAAGTTATATCTTGTTTCTGTGGACGCTTGATCAAAGCGTCGGGATGGCTGGCCGAAAAAGCTCGTATTACCGCCTCCGAAGATACCGTCTGCGTGGATGGTATGGTGGGCAATCGAATGCGCGGCGGTAGTCATATGGCGTCGCGCCGCGTGAGACGGCGAAGCTTAGAGGGTGTTAGGCACTTTTGTTAAGGGCTGCAAAGTGGACAAGCATAAGCACGGAGAATACGACGAAGTGCAAACCAGCCAGGGTTTCGGGCAATCGCTCGTAGTCTCTGGCCAGTCGGCGGAAGCGGTTGAGCCAGCCGAAGCTGCGCTCGACCACCCAACGGCGCGGCAACAGCACGAAGCCCTTTTTCGCCTCCGACAGCTTGATTACCTGAAGCTCGATTCCTTCATCGCGTGCCGCCTGCGCAGGCTCTTCGCCGGTGTATCCCTGGTCCGCGAACGCCACCTTGACCGTTTGGCCGGTGGCCTGCTGAACCTGACGGGCCAGTTCTCCGACCTGCGCGCGCTCCTGTTCGTTGGCCGGCGTAACATGCACCGCAAGCAATTGCCCCAAAGTATCAACTGCCATGTGAACCTTGCTGCCGCGTTTGCGTTTGTAGCCGTCGTAACCGGCGCGAGGCCCACTCTCGCAGGTCGACTGCAGCGTGCGCCCGTCGAGGATGACCGCGCTGGGTTGGCCACGACGCTCCTGCGCGATCCGGATGATCGAACGCAGGTCATTGACCATGGCCTCAAAACAACCGGCCTGAATCCAGCGCTGCGTCTGCTGGTAGACCAGTTCCCAGGGTGGAAAGTCATTGGGCAACAAACGCCACGGTGCACCAGCGCGTACAATCCAGCGCAGCGCGTTGAACATCTCACGCAGTTCGTAACGGCGTTGCGGTGCGTCCTTGTTCATCAAGGTCAGGTACGGAGCGGCGAAGTACCACTCTTCATCCGATACATCCGTTGGGTATGGCCTGCGTTTTGTCATCCCGCCAGGATACCAGGTCGGACACAAAGTTCCTAACACCCTCTAACGGTGAACATGCTTGCCACGACTGCCGTGGGGTCTATTGCGCGCCGCGCAATGCGAGTCTTTTATTTTGAGGCAAGGAAGAGATTGGTCGGGCTCAACAAAATGAAACTATGTCGATTTCGAGAACCTGGCGCCGAGCAGCCCGCAAACATCGACGGAAACGGTGTTTTGTGCGACCTGTTGGCGCATATCGAAGACATCACCCGGCCCACCTCTCAGTTCAAGAACTTGCCAGCCTGGCGAAGATCAATCTCTCGGACCCTTCCCGTCATATCAGGGATATTCTCGCTCCCGGCCCTCCAGTCTCGAGATTGTCGAAGTTCATCGCCATCGGTTTGAAGTATCGGGATCATGTGGAGGAAAGCGGGTATGGATATCCCACAGAGTCCGGCCAATCGCAGCGCCGGGGATAATGATGAAAAGCAATAAAACCTCCCAGCCTTGGCCCGTGACGCGGCTTGTCGTTAATGGAAAAACTGTCGACGTCACCGGGCCTGCGGACATGCCGCTTCTCTGGGCCTTACGTGATGTGCTGGCGCTGACCGGCACAAAGTTCGGTTGCGGCATCGGCCAGTGCGGCGCCTGCACCGTGCATCTGGACGGCAAGCCGGTGCGCTCGTGCTTACTCCCGATCTCTGCCGTCAAGGGCGAGATCACCACAATCGAGGCGGTCGGCGAGACCGCGGCCGGGAAGCGTGTCCAAGCCGCGTGGCTCTCATTGGAAGTGGTCCAGTGCGGCTATTGCCAGTCGGGCCAGGTCATGGCGGCTGCAGCACTGATTGCCCGCAATCCGCATCCGAACGACGAGGATATCGATGCCGCGATGTCCGGAAATCTGTGCCGGTGCTGCACCTATTCGCGTATCCGCGCGGCTATCAAGGCGGCATGATGCAAACCTACGGCGCAATCGGCGAAGACGCACTACCAGACAACGCGCGCCGACGTTTCCTGACCGCCGGTGCGCTCCTCGTTGGATTTGCGTTCGTGCGGCCGGTACGTGCATTCGAGCGCGAGCCAGATCTTGGCGCCATCGGCGCGCTCGATGCAGCGGCAACAGGGTTCGACGGATTCGTGCCCGACGGCTTTATCCGCGTCGGTGCCGACGGTCGTATTGTGCTCGTGGCGCCTAGCGTGGAGATGGGGCAGGGCATTGCCACCGGCGAGGCCATGATGATCGCCGAAGAGCTGGAAGTGGGCCTGGACCAGGTCGAAGTGGCACTCGCGCCCGCGGACCAGCACGCTTATACGCAGAGCCTGCTGAAGGCACAGGCCACCGGCGGATCCACCTCCGTGCGCGCGTTCTTTATACCGTTGCGGCAGGCCGGCTCGGCGGCTCGCACCATGCTGATCGGCGCGGCCGCTGAGCGCTGGCGAGTGCCGTCCGCCGAATGCGTCGTGGCGCGTGGCGTCATCACGCACCAGCGGACTGGTCGGACCCTGACGTATGGCGCGGTTGCCAGCTCCGCGCGGCACCAGCCGGTGCCTCGCGAGGTATCGTTGAAACCGGTGTCGCAGTTCAAGCTCATCGGCAAGCCGGTGAAGCGCGTGGACACGCCAGCCAAAGTCAATGGCACCGCCCGCTTCGGCATCGACGCGATGGTGGAAGGAATGCGCGTTGCGGCGATCGCAATGTGTCCCACGATCGGCGGGCGCCTGCGCTCGCTTGACGGGCGCGCCTCGCGTGCCTTGCCGGGTGTGGTCGACATCCTCCGTATCGACGATGCCGTCGCGGTGGTCGGAGAAAACTACTGGACCGCCAAACGTGGGCTCGACCTGCTGAAGATCGAGTGGGACGAGGGGCCGCACACTACGCTCACGTCGGCAACACTGGCCGAATCGCTCCGGTCCGCGCAGGGTACGCCGATCAACGGCAGCCTGACCGGTGATCCCGATCGCGTGATCGAGGAAGCCGGCAAACAGCGCATCGAGGCGATCTACGATCTGCCGTACCTCGCCCATACGGCGCTGGAACCGATCAACACCACGATCCACGTGCGCCGCGATGGCTGCGACATCTGGGTGGGTACTCAGGTGCCGGAGATCGCGCGTATCGTCGCCGCGGAGATCATCGGCCTGCCGCCCGACAAGGTCATCGTCCGCAATCATCTGATCGGCGGCGGCTTCGGCCGGCGGCTGGCCGTGGACACGATCCAGCAGGCCGCCCGCTTCGGTATGCAGGTCAGCTATCCGCTCAAGATCATCTGGACACGCGAGCAGGATATCCAGCACGACCGGTTCCGGCCTGCCTATCACGACACCATTGCAGCCGCACTCGGCAAGGACGGCTTGCCAATGGCGTGGACCCATCGGACCCGGTGCTCCACCGTGCGCAGCTACTACGACCGCAAGCCATGGCCCCAAGGCCAGCTCGACCGCGATGCGGTGGCTGGCGCAGCGGACCTGCCCTATGCCATTCCCGCACTGCGTTCCGACTGGGTGCGACAGGACGGTCCGGTCGCCCTCAACTGGTGGCGCGGCGTCGGCGAGACGCATAACGTATTCGTGGTGGAAAGTTTCCTGGACGAACTCGCGCACGCAGCCGGACAGGATCCGGTCGCCTATCGCAGGGCACTCCTTGGTAAGAACCCGCGCTCGCTCGCCGTGTTGAACAAGGCCGCGCAAGCATCCGGATGGGGCAAGCCGCTGCCGCCACGCTGCGCGCGCGGCATCTCGCTGCACGACAGCTTCGGCACACATGCCGCACTGGTGATGGAAGTGGAGGTCGATCCACAAGGGGAGATTCACCTGCGGCGCGCCACCGCTGCTGTCGACTGCGGCATCGCTGTGAACCCCGATTCCGTGATCGCGCAGATCGAAGGCGGCGTGCTGTTCGGCCTTTCGGCCGCGCTTTACAACGGCATCACCTTCGAGAACGGGCGAGTCCAGCAAAGCAACTTTCACGATTACCGGCAGATTCGCATGAATGAAGTGCCACAGTTCGAGGTCTTCGTTGTGCCAAGCGAAGAGAAGCCGGGCGGACTGGGTGAAGTCGGCACGGTGTCCGCGGCACCTGCTTTGACCAATGCCATCTTTGGGGCTACGGGGGTGCGGCTTCGTGCACTGCCGATCGACCGGCGCGCGCTAGGCGCGTGGGGTGAGCAGTCATGACGCGACGCAATCGTATTGGTTATAGTCTCGCGGCGCTCGCGTGCATCGTCCTGATTGGCGCGGTGCTGTTCTTTTTCTTGCCGCATGGACTCGATCCGGTCTCGCCCGGCGCTGCGCAACCAACGGGCGATGCCCTTGTCGCGCGTGGCAAGTACCTGACCGTGGCGGCCGACTGCGCGGCCTGCCACACCACCGAGGGCGGCAAGCCTTTCGCGGGCGGCCTCCCATTCAAACTGCCATTCGGCACGATCTATTCGTCGAACATCACCCCTGACCGCGAGAACGGGATCGGTGCATGGAGCGATGCCGAATTCGCGCGGGCTATGCGCTCGGGCGTGGGGCGACACGGCGAGGATCTCTATCCCGCCTTTCCCTATACGTCTTACGCCTTGCTCTCCAGCGACGATATCCTCGCGATTCGTGCCTACCTGGCGACCCTCGCGCCGGTTGCCACGCCGGCACCCGCCAACGCGCTCGCCTTTCCGTTCAACCAACGTCGCGTCATACGCGGATGGAAGCTGCTGTTCCTCGACAGCAAACCGTTCGAACCCGACCCAGCGCGCAGCGTTGCGTGGAACCGCGGCGCCTATCTCGTGAATGGACTGGCGCATTGCAGCGAATGCCACACGCCGCGCAACCTGATGTTCGCCCGGGAACAGCACGAAGCGCTATCGGGCGGCGTCGTGGATGGTTGGAGGGCCTGGAACATCACGCCCGACAAGGAGACTGGGATCGGCCTGTGGACCGATGCGCAGCTCGTGTCTTATCTTTCCACTGGCTATGCCACCAGTCACGGCGCGGCATCGGGAAGCATGCGCCAGGCCATCGACCTGAGCCTGAGCCAGCTTCCGGCAACGGACATCGAGGCCATCGTCACCTATCTGCGCACGGTAACGCCGCGCCATGCCGATGCCGCCGCGGTCGTGAAGGCGTCGACTACATGGTCGCCAGGCGGCGAAGCAAGCGACGGCACTGGCCGCCGCGTCTTCGAGGGCACATGCGCGAGTTGCCATGGCTGGAACGGAAACGGCCGGCAAACCGCGCGTGCGGATCTGGCCGGTTCGCACGCTGTCAACGACCCGCGAGGGGCCAACCTGATCCGGGTGATCCTCGAGGGCAGCAGCGCTCCGGACCATGCCGCGGCAACCGCCATGTCGTCGTTCGGCACGGCCTACACTGATGTAGAAATCGCCGCAGTCGCCAACTATGCCATCGTCCATTTTGGCGGCAAGCAGGGGCAGGTCACACCAAAGGACGTTGCGAACGCCCGGCCATGAGTATGTCCACCAGCGCCATGCACTCTCGCGTGCGTTCGATGTCATACGAGAGTTCACTCCCGTTTCCAACCAGGAGCAACGGCACACTTCCGACCTACCATTGCTCGAACCGTCCCAAGGTGTGCTCGTCCTTGTTGACGAGCAGGTTGGCCTTGCTTTCGCGGCGGGATATCAGGATTCGCAATCGCGGCGCAGCAATAGCCAGGCGGTACGAAACCTTCGCCGATGTCACGCCAAGGTTGCCGCATTTCATTGAGGACGTCTACAACGCAAAGCGCGTGCGTTCCTCGTTGGGCTATCTGTCGTCCGATCGTTTCGGGCAGTTATACGCTCGGCGGGCGGATTGGTTTGCGGCCGAGTTCAAGTCCAGCGAGTGGTTCCGGAAATTTGGACGCTTCGCGCATTCTGCTGGCGAGTCGTTACGGCACGAGGCTCAATGTCCTATGCCTGTGCGCCGGTTTTCAAGTGGAGTTCTCCGGCATGGCTGATATCGTGGGCCGGCCCGATACCTATTCGGCAGCAAGGTCGTTTGCAAAGACGCCGTCTGTTCCAGGTACTGCTTCGATACGACAGCGGCAGCCGACTTGAGGAAGGGGATGTGACTACGCCGACAGGTCCACCTGCAGGCGGACATCAAATTGTCTGCGAGCGTCGAAAAAGATCGAACCCCGGCCTTGACTCGCGCGCGAAGTCCTTGCAAACAGAATCGATCCAATATTGTCCGTCAGTCGGTTTCTCCGGGGTTCCTGGTCGCGGCGAATAACTGCTCCTCGCACGCCCCGACCCGCACTGCCCGGACATAGCCTCAGCAATTGCACGTTGTTTTCCCTGGCGATATGGCAGCCGCTTTCCAAACCGCGCACATACGATAGAGAAGTAAGCCATCTGGAAAAGCAGGGCGCTGGGGCTACCCGCGAGAAGTATCTGCCCGGAGGCTCATAGCGTGTCCGAAGTTTTTGGGAGTGGGCAGGAACAGGCCTTGTCCGGCGGGATGTCAATGTAAGCCAGGCCGGCCGCGTTGGGTATCCGCGGAGATTGGAGGAAGTCTATCGATTTCGATGCTATTGCAGGGACGGCAGGCGCTAGCGGGCGGAGTTCACCGATACCGGCCTGCTGCGGCAGCAATTCGATCATCGAGCCAAGTGGCCATCCACGCCAAGTAATTCGGCAGAGAGATCTGCATTGCCCGTGTCGACGACGCTCCCGTGCGCCAGGGCTAGGTGCGAAGCGCGCCGCAGGGACGAGTGAATTGTCTCTGGCGGGACAAGGACGGCGGAGATATTCGGGAAACCTCGTCTCGTTCAAGACCTCGGAAGCAACATTTACCTGATGCTGTGCGATTGGCTGGTCCTGGCAGAAGCACCGGCTCACCTTTAGCGCGTGAGCCGGACTTGAAGGGCGACGGGCGGGGTAG